>NZ_BAABHD010000031.1:0-74579 GCF_039541915.1 Nibrella saemangeumensis | reverse complement strand
AACCGGATCAGGAGCAAACAGGACAGTTCAACTGGGCACGGCTACAGCAAGCAACTGACAGTTAATTTCACCCCCATCTGTCAGACTAAGTCTTGACTACTACAAATCAACGCTACGGCTTTTTCGACTGTAAACAGACCTTTCTGATTCAGTCTCCAACTAAGCTCACATTTTACTCATTTAGTCTCAGATTACTCAGACGGCCATAATGGATCTAGGTCTGGGTTAGCGCTTCTTTGTGAGTTCCATCAATTACTTGACATTAATAGCAATTTGTCAGCACCGTTTTAAAACTATATTACCGAAGTGAACGTAAAAATTTTGCACAGTCAAAATTGCTTTGAAGGCATGCTACTTAGGCTTTCCTTAAAGGTAAGTGGCTCCTGCCTAGCTGCTGTAGGTGGAAAACTAGATTCTTTCTTCGGCTTTAAAAGTGTATTTAAGTTAAAAGAAGGATCATATATCATTTAAATCTTCAAGCAACTTAATAACATTTTTTATTTCATATAAGCGTCTTAAAACTATGCCGTTCTTATCTATTATTAAATAAGTAGGAAAACTTGTAATATTATATAATTTATTTACTTCACCACCATCTCCTTTTAATTCAGAAAGCTGGACCCAATTTAAATTATTATTTTGAACTGTCCTTATCCATTTCAATTTATCATTTTCATCTTCAGCTGCTAGACCAATTATTATTAACTTATTCGCATATCTCATGTTAATATTTTTTAATTTTGGAATAGCCTGAATACAGGGAGGACACCAATGCCCCCAAAAATTTAAAAGGACATAACTACCTTTATAATCTTTAAGAGAAATAAGCTTTCCAGCTGTATCAGCTAATGTAAATACCGGTGCGATTTTACCGGTTCTGGGTTGACTCTCTAATAATTGTAACCGATTTGCTAATTGTTTTCCATAAAAACTAGTTCGCACAGACGGAGTAAAGCTTTTATATAATTTTTCATAGGTACTCAAAAAGTCTTCTTGATAAAAGGTTTGCCAATATAGTAAGTAAGCGCTCGTTCTTGCAGATGGGTGTTTACTTATATAATGCAATGTTGCATTACTCTTTTCTTCTATTAGTATGGTTCTGACGGAATCAGGCTGATTTTTCCTTTTATCTTCAAAGATCCATTCAATATTCCTTTTGTAAGAATTTAGTAAATTATTTTCGCGAGTTCCCGAAACTGTTAATCTATTATGCTTTTCAATCGTACCATTTACTTTTATTATCCCTGGCTCGTACCAGAGCAGAGTATAATGTCCTGGATTATTTGAATCCATGTAAAGGCGAAACTGACCATCATCGCTTGGTTTAGCCTTGTAAGAAAAATGGTTATTAACAGCTAGAAGTGTGTCAACTTTTTCGTTACCACTTTTTTGATAACGTACGATTACCTTTTTACTTCCTAACCCTTGAATATATCCATCTATGAGACAAGGCTGAGCAAATGAGTTTTGATAAATTAGGAATGTTATGGTAAACTTTAGAAATAAGGTATTTTTCATAAATTTACATATTAGAGTTAATTCGAATTTTTTGATTAAGCTAACAAGAGCTAGTGGTTTATCTTTGTGACATGATCACATAACGTTGAAACAGGACCCCACTCAGTTTCTGGCTTTGAATAGTCTGTTGCCCCAAGAGTTTGACTGGCTGTTAAACACGTATACCCCGCATTAGGAGTGCTATCACCGCTATCATACCTTTGCAGGCTTATAGCCAGCAGCCTGCCTTCTTGGAATGATTCAATGCCGTGCTGAAAGGAACCCCCACCTAACTGCTGTTTCTGCTGACTTACCTTTACCTAATGACCGATTCTTTGCAACATCACCAGGAAACCAGTTTTGACTTGTTTCAGACCTAGGTCAGCGTCATGGCACTTGTATTGCTTGTCATTCTCAATCAGACGCTGGCCGAGTTGGACTTTCTATCAGTGCGCAATAGCGAGTAACTGGCAGGTCTCTTGCGGCAGCACCCCAGAAGCTCCTCTGTTACGATAACTTGGAGCGGCGGATTCTACTCAACAACGATGGAGCAACTCAGGCTGGTAAATACGTTGCTAAAAAAAGCGAATCGGCTGAAAAACAATATTATGTGTAATAGCACTCAACGCCTCTGGTTTCTGTCAGCTACAGAATTAAGTAATCTGCAAGACAAAAAGATAGCAGAGAAGTGTGCCTTACTACTGCCGGTGGGCAGTATGTTAGGCCAAGCCTTAATGTTTGTGAAACATCAACCCGATTGTATGCAGTTGGAGATGCTTCTCAAGAAACCCAAGAGCTTATTGGGAAGTTTGTAAACCTGTTTACAGGGTGTTAGACTTCCCACTTTTGAGGTAAGCCTTATCGGTCAAACCAATACTACAGCTTCTTTGGTAACTAATCTTTTGCGATGTCTTTCGATAGGCTAATTCTGTCAGACCTCAATATTCCAAAGAAAATTTCCCAACACTTTCTAAAAATGTTGTATTGAACTTCAGCCAACTCATATACAACCAGGTGCTTATTCCTTTAAGCGTGGCCTTCAAACATGCTAACTACAGCATTAAGCGGCTACAGAAGCTCAAGGATACCTCGCGGGTGCTAGCAGTTGGTTTCTTGATACGGTCATTGCCGTTGCCTGCGCAACCTGCAAGTAGTCAAGTAGCGGCGGGATTACCTCGCACACGAGCGCGATTTAAAGAGCAAATAAAACTTGTTTAACCCCTATTAATGATCTAATTTCTTTTATAGAGGAGATTATTAAGGTGAATAAAGTTTAATACTTTCTTTTGGAAGAAGCTAATGATTGTTTTAGGCGCCTTACCTGTTCATTCGCTGCTTTCAAAATTTTATTTTACAGAGAAACCGCTTTGGGTCTTCTCTGGTTTTTCAAGCCACTTTTGACTTGTATAGCCCCCGATTAACTGGACAGATTTTTAAAGTAGTTGAGTCGCATTGATCTGCTTTTTCCCACTTGTCCTGTGGGTTAATGAAACCCAACAACCTGTGACGCTTTGCATTATTGTAATGATTAAAGATTGTCTCTACGTTTCCTTAGCGATCCGTCGCCGCAGTAGTTGGCAAACTCATGCCGCTTAGACTTTTAGTTTGTAGTTTAGTTTATTGAAATTTAGATTCAAATTTTACGTCATTATAACACTCTTTAATACTGGAGACTATTTCTTACGTATTATGTTTACGGCCTTCCCTATTTAGAACAAACGTAGGGTTTTCTAATTAAAGTGGTTATCAATTTTGGGACAAAAACTATCAATTTTGGGACAAGCGTGTATCAATCCTTATAAAGTTGTGTCATAGTCCTCTAAATAGATGGAGACAAAATCAGAAAAAGATTCGTCACTAACTTTAAGAAGGTGTTTGGGAATTAAGTTTGGTGATCGGGTTTGATACGCTGGACCATCACTTGAATGTTAGCCAAGTACAGCCAGGCTACCGAAGAAGATACCGCAACGGCGGACCGTGGTATACTCATAATCTTTGACAACCCTGCGGAAGAAGTTGCTCCAAGCTATGCTTCGTTCGACTACCTAACGTTTAGCCACAGGCACAAACCCTCTGGCCGTCTCAGGCCGGGAAGCCTTCTCAAAACGGATGTTCCATTTGTCCAATGGTTGAGCAAACACGCCATTATAAGCTTGGTCTCCATAGACTTTCTTCAAACGCTCACTGAGGAGGGCAATCTCGGTCACCAGACTCGAAGCCGCCCGGCCATCAGCTTCATCGGCTCCATGCACCCAAGCCAGCCACAGCCGTCCACCGGTATCGACTAAGAACTGTCGCTTGCGTCCATTGACTCGTTCATGAGCATATAGCCCTCGGTATTCACAGATTAAGGGTGATCTTGCCCGCCTAAGTAGAGCCGACCATTGGGTGCCACTGCGGCAATCAAGCTTAGATGGCTACGCCCTAGTTGATGCTCCAGCACCGGTGTCTGCCCACAGAGTGACCAAGTCTTAGCTAACAGGGGCAGCAGGTAACAAGCGGCCTCATCAATATAGAGAACTACCTGCTGTTCCTGTTGCGCTTTTTTAACTCCGGTAGCCGCTCTTCTTGCCAGGTCTTGACCTGCTGGGCATTTTGCTGACGCGCCTTACGAATGGGCTTCTGCGGGCTCCAGCTTAGTTTATGCAGAATACGGCCAACCTGCGTCTGTTTATGGCTGATCCCGAACAGCTGCTCAATGAGTTTGCCTACACGTTGTAGAGTCCAAATCTCACCGGTAAAGCCATGATGTAGAGCTCCTTTTCTGAGCTCCTCCACCAGTTCTTGTAGTTGTTCAGCCGTCGGTTTCGCATAACTACCCGGTGGTTTACGCCGTTGTAGGCCCTGAGTTCCCTGCTGGCGGTACTTCTTCAGGGTAGTACTCACCCAACCCTCGGTAAAGCCTAAGGCAAGCCTAAGGCCTGAGCAATAGTAACCTGTTTCCAACCTTCTTCTTTAAGTTGGGCGCAGCGTTTACGAAACTGTTCATATTCCTGTGCGGTGTATTTTGCCATTGTACAAGCAAGATACAACCTTTACAACCCTATGCACTCCTCAATAACAACGGACATTTTTAATTTGTGGCTACTCTGCTCTCAGTCTCCTTTTATACGATTCTTGTGAAGTTTTTCACCGTCTTATAAATTTAGCTTTATAAGACATGGTGAATCTCTGAACTTTTTAGTTTCTTTACCGGCACAACACTGCTGCTATGTCGCTGCTGGCCAAACTCTCCGATGCTCCCCAATCCGAACTGGGTAAAGCCCAGTCCCGGTTGACGGTTAGTCAACTCATCCGCTACTTTGCGGCCGATCTGCCCAAGTCCAGCAACTACCCGCGTCACGCCAAAGCCTATGTGCGCTACTGCCTGAAAGAAAACCTGGGCATTGATGCCTTTAGCTTCGGTCGCTATGCGGCCGATCTGCCACCCAACCGCGTATCTCCGTTGCGCAAGTTCATGCTTTTC
The DNA here is from genome assembly GCF_039541915.1 of Nibrella saemangeumensis. Taxonomy (NCBI): domain Bacteria; kingdom Pseudomonadati; phylum Bacteroidota; class Cytophagia; order Cytophagales; family Spirosomataceae; genus Nibrella; species Nibrella saemangeumensis. Next base: position 69,616 of record NZ_BAABHD010000031.1, on the reverse strand, counting down.
TACCAGGCCATCGGGCAGCCCCTGGTGGTAGCCGATACCCGGCAGCCAAAGATTCCGCCGGCAGCTAATGACCTGGTGCTGCGTTTTATCCGGGAAGCCAAAAACCTCAGGGGTGAGCATTCAAAAGAGACGTATACCAAAGCCCTCAACTCTTTCTTTGCTTATGTCTCGGACCAGCAGCAATTGGGCCAATCGGCATCGCTCAGCGGCATAACGGTGGCGGATTTTGTGCAGCACCTGAAGCATGAAGACTATTCTGCCTTTACGATAAACCTTTATCTTTCGGCTGTGAAGCAACTGGCCAGTTGGTGCATCCGCAAACGGCAGGAACTGAAGCTGGAGCCTGAGCAGCTCAACGCCTTGCGCGACATCGCCGACGTGAGGGGACTCGCTATCGAACGCACTTTTTACAAAGACAGCCTGGAGGCTAGTGAGCGCCAGCAACTGCTGGCCGATACCAAGTCGGCCCGCGACAAAGCGATGCTGGCTTTACTGGGGCTGGAGGGTCTGCGGACGGTAGAGGTCACTCGGCTACGGCTGGGCGATCTGGATTTTACCCGTGGTCAACTGCTGGTGCTGGGAAAAGGCAAGCACACCCGAAAAGCCATTAAGTTCTTTGCTGCCTGCCGGGAGTTGTTACAAGCTTACCTGGAAGAGATCGGTTGTTGGCCCCTAAAGCCGGAAAACCGATCAGAACCTTTGTTTCCGGAACTGAAGACCTATCAGATCCGGTATGTGGTGGATAAACAACTCCGCAAACAGGGCCTCAAACGTAGCGGTATGTCGGCCCACAGCCTGCGCCATTCGGCAGGCCAGTTGCTGCTGGAAGAGGGCGTCAGTCTGGAGCATGTGCAGCAGCACCTGCGGCATGAGACCCTGGAAACCACCCAGTTCTATACCAAAAAGAAAACCCGGAGCACGTATTTTCAGCAATTACCGGATTAATGCTCGTCATGTCCTGAAGCAGACTCCGAGTGGGTACCCAAAAACCTAGGGCACTGCTTCTCCTTGTCGTTTTAAACCAGGATAAGCTGCTTCCATAATCGCTCGTAGTATCGTTGGAAAAGGGATAAAAAATGTACCCTAGCTCCATACAAGTCGCAGTTATAGATTTATAGATCTATAAGCTAAAGGGTAGAGAAGGTTTAACAATCTAAAATTAGGAACTTTTCTGCCAATGTTTCAGTGCTGGTCAGTCCGCAAGAGCGGCCCCTGCAAGGGCCGCCCACTCATTGGTCCACATTCACTTGACTATATACAGTCTGATTTTTCCCGGGCGTCCACTGCAGATTAGTTTTTAGGTTAAAAATAAACCCCTATCTAGGTGAGAGCATTATTACCCTATCCATCCTTATTTATGTTATACTTAACTTTTCATCTAAGCCTTACACAGCGTATTTTAACGAAATTTGCAAATGAACGAAATACCGTTATTTGAAGAACTTGCCCGCCTATTATCACTGTACGAAAGTCTACGCCGAAAACATCCTTTTAGTAGTTTATCCGAGAAACAGCCAATAAAACAGCATTTACAAGAATTATTCAACCAACTTCTAGAACAGAGGACTGCTGCAAACGAATTTGACAACCCTCTCAAAAGTACAGGGTATTACCTGTTACTAGAGCTTCTTCTAACAGTATGGGAACAATTTTTTCCAGCCGGGGAAGTTGATCCAACCTTTCAACAGCTAGACTCCTTTCTAGAATTTGTGGAAGAAAAGATTACGGATTTAGAGCGGGTTAATACCAGAAAACGTCTTTACCTTTCTACACGTTACGGGGTACTTTCTTTCGGTGGCCGGCCTCTCCTGGCTAGCCTGGATCCTAAGGCAGAAAGAGTTCCATTTAGCTCAGATATTAGTTCCCGTCGTATTTTCTTAGCTACCAATCCAAACCAAAGGTATTATGATGAAATCCTAGACACTGGGTCAGAACTATATGGTGAGCAACACGGTGAGTCAAAACGGATTGATCAACTGCTCCACAAGTTATGGTTGAATGGGTCCTTAACTGTTGGGCTTGCCGCTTTATCTGGGGAGGCAAAGACCTTTTTCAGTTATAAAGAGCAACGTAGTACTATAGTTGGCCACACTCCCCAATTTTCTTTTCAAGCCACTAAAGTCAGCAATGCAGATGGTACTAATGACGCGATATACAAAGAAGAACTAAAGCAATGTCTTGAATGGGCTGTAGATGAGAAAGTTAACATCTTATGTTTACCCGAATTATCGGTAAGCCCGGTAGGGCTTACCGATATGAAAAAGATACTTCAAGAACTTGGTAAACAAGACCGACTACATGCCCTCACGATTATTATTGCCGGTAGTTTTCACGTTGGGGATTATAATGAGGCCCCCGTATGGTTTATTAATTTCAACGGTGACATAGTTGAACGGACATATCGCAAGTACGAAGTTTTTGAAACACAGATTAATCCAAGCCATGAAACCACCCATTCCGAGTTCCCCGGCTTGGCCGAGGTGATTTCGTATGCTCACAATAAAGTAGGTAGCTCCGTTGCCTTTAACCTTTCTGAACATATTATTCCTGATGACCAAATACTCTTACTCAATTTGCCTATAGGAAGTGTCGGTATTATGATTTGCAAGGACTTCCTAAGCACTAGCCAACGGTGCTACGGTAAATACCGCGATTTACAACCTGACCATCTGTTCATTGTTTCGATGAACCCAAAGAATAAGATGGCTAATGAATTTTTAACAATCTGGCGAAATAATTATAAACGCCCATTCTGTCCTGCTACTTACTATGTGAATGCAACGCAAGTGCTTACACCTGACGATAGTCAAACTGAGGCCGTATTTTTGGGGCAACCCTTTAAAACCGACGAGGTGTACTATCGTTCTGCTCCTGAAGAGGCAAAGTCAGCCCAAAGGCAGCTACCTGCTAATGGACTAGTCAGGGTTGAAGTTAGTATGCCAGCCCCTTTTTCCTCTTTGGATCCCGGATCATTCTGGTATTAACTCAGCTGGACTAAACTTTCCTTTAGCTAACTTGTCAAATATTTGTCAAATATTTATTTTGCTATTTGTCAAAACAACCTAACTTTGGTGAGTGTTTAAAAAAAGTGTCAAGTATTTTAGGGTCTAAATCTCGAAAGCCATGGCCTCTGTAGTAATGCAATCGCTTCAGGAATCGATTTTGTTGATGAAGCAAACCCCCAGTGATGTCAAGCGGGTAACTCAAGGATTACTGGACGCGGAGTCCGGTCAATTAGATAGCTTACCACGGGATATCATTACTCATTATTTCAATGAGGTTAGTGCCGCTCTATTAAACTGGATGGGTAAAGGGCAAGTGCAAGCTATTGAAGATGTGCTTAGAATGCTTGGACGTACAATTTTGTCAAAAAAAGAGCTTGCCGTTCCTGCTGGTCTAACATCACATCAGCGGATAGGGATGCAATTAGCCACCCTTTGCGCATTGATGAGTGTTTATCTGAAAGTACAAACCTCCGTAAGCTACAATTCTATGCTAACAGGTAAGCAGAATAGGACCTGTAGGTATATTCTGCGTGCTTTTTTAGGGGATCCCGAACAACCCTATCAGCTAAGTAGGTTGACTGTGGACGACATAAAAGAACGGTTGGAAGGCTATGGAGATGAGCACAAAGGAACATCAAGACAAAATATTGACATTCAACTCAAGAAACTTGTAACAAAAGGATTGGTTAACAGTGAGCATGAAGGGAATCGTGTTTACTACCGTTTGAGTGATTTAGGTAAACTTGAAGCTAAGGCCTATGGTCCTCTACTAACACCAGTAATGGAGGGCTAGAATTGGATCGTTCAGGCGCATGTAAGGTTCAGCTGTGAGTAGTGAGGTGAACGTGATCCAATGAGCGGGTATAGAGGGTTGATTAAATAGACCGCAACAGCCCGCGAAGGCAGAGAGTGTTCAATCAAGTGTGTCAAGTTAGAAAAGCATAACTTGACAACTAAATGGGAAAGGGGAAAAAAGACTTTGACTACAGCAGCTTCCGCCAAGAAGCCATCCAACGCCTGCTCTCGGGTGACAAAGAACTCACCGGCAAAGATGGTTTACTCGCACCTTTGTTGAAGGACCTGCTGGATGCAGTCTTGTCGGGGGAGGTGCAGGCTCATGTGGAGCAGAACCGACCGAATCGACGAAATGGTAGCAAGCCTAAGAAAGTCAAAACCGCTCACGGTCCAGTAAATGTAGAGATGCCCAGGGACCGGGAGGGCACCTTCGAGCCGCAACTCATCGCCAAGCGACAAACCACCTTAGGCGAAGGCTTAGACAACCGTATTCTCTCGCTCTACAGTAAGGGCATGTCCTACGAAGATATTCAAGCGCATTTGCAAGAGTTGTATGGACTTGAGATTAGTACTGGCCAACTCTCGGCCATCACCGATAAGGTGCTGCCGGTCATCGAGCAGTGGCGTAGCCGTCTCCTGGAACCGGTGTATGCCTTTGTGTGGCTGGACGCGGTGCATTTCAAAGTGCGTCAGGAGGGCAAAGTCGTCAGCAAGGCAGCCTACAATGTCTTAGGTGTTGATCTTCAGGGCAGAAAAGACCTACTGGGCATCTATATCGGTGATGCGGAGAGTGCCCGTTTCTGGCTGTCGGTGTTGACGGACTTGCAAACTCGGGGTGTGCAGGACCTACTAATCTGCTCGATTGATAACCTGACAGGCTTTGGTGACGCCATTGAAGCTGTATTCCCCAAAGCGGATGTGCAGTTGTGTCTGGTTCACCAGGTGCGTAACTCGTTGCGCTATGTGACTAGCAAGGATCAGAAAGAAGTAGTGGCGGATCTAAAGCCTATTTACCAAGCGGCTACTCTGGCGCTTGCCGAACAGAAGCTGGCCGAGTTTGTGGCTAAATGGACAGCGAAGTACCCCTTGGTGGTGGAGAGTTGGCAGCGCAACTGGCTGCGGCTGACGCGTTTCTTTGAGTACCCATCCGCTATTCGGAAGGTGGTTTACACGACCAATACCGTAGAAGGCTTCCATCGGCAGATCCGCTGTGTGACCAAGTCGAAAGGGGCTTTCTCCTCGGAAACAGCCTTACTAAAGGTGTTGTACCTGACTACTCAGCGAATCATGGAGAACTGGAAAATGCCATTGGCCAACTGGTCACTGACGGTGCAACAGATAGCTATTTTGTTCGGAGATAGGGTGAAGTCGTACTTGAAAGTTTAAATCATGACACACTTCATTGAACATATCCCGAAGGCACGGTACGCCGCGCGGTACCATGACCGTTGCCACTGCGGTTGTTTTACTCATACTTTCTTTGTGAATATATTGTGGGCGACCCGTACAATCCTTTTCTATATTATAGAACGAAACAATTAGCTTTTTGATTATGACCAATCGAAAGCAGAGAGCTATTCTTCGGTAGGGGTGGAGGTGTGGAATGAGAGGAGAGAAAATGAGGGAAAATACCAAAGCGTTGACGAATAAAGTGTCGGCTTTAAGGCAGCCGACCTTAGCCTGACCGATCTCAACTCAGCCAATCTCATTAATTGTAGTTAGCACAATGCCCAATTTTCCGCCGGTCTCGGCCGCTCCGGTGTACTGTGGGTAGCACGCCCGGTCGGAATAATTATTGACGTATAAAGCTGAATAGTTGATCTAATAGCGGTGATTTGCGCATCAACACCGAATCAACATAAACACCAGTTTGCCGCTCCTTCCGAATGTCGATCAGACCAAACCAGCTGGCAAACTGCTCGACAAACCGCCAGCGGTATACCCGCTCAAACGCTAACGACAGACCCGATAGCCGCCCGGAGGGAATCGGCTCCCGCAAGTGGGGAAAGGCTTGGAGTACTTTGGTAGCATAAAAATCCACTGCCCGCCATTCGTTGCCGTACCGGTGGACCAGGTACAGGGAATAAGCCCAGCCGAATTGACCCGCATTGGTTTGGGTATGGTCCAGATACGCCCAATTAAACCGCAGGGTATAATCCTGGAGCAATTGCCGCAAGAGCACCGTGCGCTGTTTACCTACCAGTTGTTGGGCTGATTTGGTTAAATAGAAGGCATTGTGTCGTTTCCTGACATAAGGACTGAGCGCCAGGCAGGCTTTCAAGGCCTGAAGAAAGCGCACGGAATCCTCGGAGATCTTTTTCGTAATGCCTCGCTCGATGTCGTCCTGCACCAGGAGCTTACGTTCATACAGGTTTCGACACAGAGCCAGCGGCAAATTCCCTTTGGGCGTCAGTTTTAGGGGTGGGTCCACTAGTAGTTGCTGGAAGAGGGTCTCCATCAAGACAAAGAAAGGAATCTGATCCAGTAGCGAATCGGTCAGATTGGGCTGTACGGTTAGGAGCGATTCTCCTCCCCAGGGATCGCTCAACAACATATGCATCTGTTGAGGCGACAGGCCGTCGAAATCCGGATGAGGCCGCTGATTGCGAACCTGGATAAAAGCGGCCATTTTTTGATTCACTTCCTCTAGTGATAAGTGACCGCTGGTGACCTCGGGATGGGCGGAGATAAAGGCTTGCCAGATTTCTTCAGCGACTCCCATACGACAAGGTGGTGGACTCGTTGGTGAGTAAATCAAAGATAATGTAAAACGCAAACACAGGCATTCATCACGCGGCTAAATCCACTGGATTGTGCTTTTGTTTTCATACCGTTTTCACAATGGGCATTCCTGGTTTGTTATCTCTTCGAACACCACTTGACATCTTACTAAACATTTATGCTACTCAAGACATAAATTCATTAGATTTGAACAGCCTGATTTCAACTAAACCTGAAAAACGCTACACTGAGAGAAAATGAATTATCGAGATACAGAAAAACTAGTTATTAAAGCAATAGATCAGAAGCGAGTTTTAAAGATTCGTCAGAAAGGTTCTGACTTTGACATTGAGTTAGAACCCTACATCGAGGGGAATGACTTTTTACAGCAAAAATTCGTTTGGGGTTATATTCCTTTCAACCAAGTGTACTATAAGTTTTACTTTGAATTTGCAGAACGCATAAAGATTACAGATAAGACATTCACTCCGCCTGAAAATATTCATTATTATTTCAGCGATGAAGAAGAGCATTTTGGTAGCCTTGAGTCAATCCACCGTTGGCAAAATTTTGGCAAGCATGAGTGAGTAATAGGCAAAACCCTTTGTTTCTCTATTTGGGGTACTTCTACCGAAAATTTGTTGTCACCTTACTGCGTCTTCCTATAAGAGAGTCAAGCAAGCCGTTTCGTCTGAGTTGAGTAACGGCCACCATGGCGGGGTCAAGTGGAAGGGCTTGTAAACCGGGGTAAACCACCGGCACTCAAGACAATCAAACGGCAGATGTATGGCCGAGCCAGTTTTGCGCTCTTATCCAGGCGAGTAATTTGGAGGAGTGGTTAAGCCTCTTCACCAAAAGTGATGATGAAGGACCACTTTCTGCCGAAATAAATACTTTGCGCCGGGGTGTACAGTTAAGATTTACCTTGCAGCAGAATCTGCTGGATTTCTTCCCGAGACAGGTACTTTTCGGCTACCGGGTTTCCCTCCCTGGCTTCGTAGTGCTCCACCTTTCTGGCAAGATACTCCAGTTCCGTGTAGAGTCGGTTCAACTGCTGTTTCTGATGATTGCGAACCCGGCAGGAAGGGGAGCAAAACTTAGCCCCGGTACGGACCTTCGCCTCTTTGCCACAATACGCACAGATGATAGTCGCCATATCCGTAAAGTAACGCTTATTCCGTTGTAAACAAAGCTTTCTCTTTTTTCCATTTATACAATTAGGTGTAGATCGTCAACAGAAAGTAGACAAACAGCAGATATGCTCCCAAGCAAATCTCTACCTAATGTGGCTCTGGCTTCAAACCAGGCAATGAGGTAACGGTTAGTCGTGGGGCTCAAAAATAGACCCGGATATTGTTCCGGGCCTTTGGAAGATTTTACAGGAAATCCACTGCACTAGACGCCACCTATTGTTTATCGCGTGAATTCATCAGCGCCTGTTAATACAGCCCCCCAGAGATTTTTTGGTTCATTTTGATCTGGCACGTTTTCGGCTAAAAGCCACATTGTTTTAATTACGGCCCCATTCTCAGTTTCTGTATGTTGACCAGACCAGCTAGTTAGTGAACCATATTTTCCAAAGTTTACAGTAAAAGCAATAAGGTCACCAGAAGCAAAGCCTGTGAGTGGAAACTCTTCGGTTTTACCGGGAGAGCCGACATTTGTTACATAGGTACCAGAAACATTGCCCCCATCCGTAACATCAAGGGTCATTTTTGAGCCGAGTTCGTTAACCCAAACCCCTTTGAAATTTACACTTGGAACAGGAGCGTCCACTGTGGTAGATTTACGCAGAAAAGCTTGAAGCATCGTATTCTTGTTTTTGTTCAAGGATATAATAAATTGGTGTTTGTAAGTCGAAGTAAGTAAAGAAGAATCTTTGAATTTTAAGCCATAAAGAATTGAAATTTACAAAAGTGTAGATCGTCAGCTGTTAAGCAACTCCTTAGGGCTATGGTATTGCTGGAACAGTATATAGCCCTAAGGAGTTGCTTAACAGCTGACTGAATGGGTGGCGTACTACAACCGCTCTAACTCTCTTCCGCCAAGGAGCCCCGTTTATATTTGTGCAGTTTTACGGGAACAAGTCAAATCTTAAAACTACGGCGCTATCCAGTCGAAATCGATGAGATGGCCTAAATTATCAGTCAATTTATTATCTGGATTTGACCTCAGGTACTTACCATTAGGGCCATTAACGACTTGTACAGCTTCGCCTATACTCCATGATGCTGTTGAATAGTTCCATATCCAAGTGACAGCCGAGTTGCCTTTCGTCTCCAAGAGGGCTATGGCTTCCGTTTTTGTTTTTTTCACTGCGCGTGAAATTGAGTTTTCACCTACGGTATGAAATGCGTATGCTGTTATTACGTCGTTAGCGTTTTTCCAAACCCCTGAAATTCTGTACTGAGCCATAGTTGATTTGTTGTAGAACTGTTTTCAAGAATTTACTTTTAATTTAACTTAACTCTCGCCAAATACCTTACAACGGGGTTACTATTGCGCAATAATCGAGTATCGTATAATATTATACGATATTTTGGCAATAAAATAGTAATTTGTTTAATTATTATCTGATGTTACGCAAAAGCCAAATCAATTTTGCGTAACATCAGCTGTTATAATATAAATAAGTTAATACTTTGGTTCGTTAACTTGTAAGTCCAACGACTTGCAGCAAGAAACCTAAAGTGGTTGTACAACTTTAGAAAAGAACAATCCTTCCTGTATATAGATGAACCTGGTTAGAAAATATACCAGGCTCACGTACATGGACCCATACAGTAAGTTCAAATGGACGTGTTCCTAAGATCATCATGATTGGCTTGTCCAGCCGAGCGTTCCTATAATTTGCTATCGTGGAAAGTGTCTTCCTGTCCTGAGTGCTTAGGTTTGCCTTAGCTTCTGGGTGGGTGTGCCAGTCTCCCAGGTAAGTTTCGGTTCGTCCGGTTTTCTCATAGTGACTTTTAATTTCTCTACTATGATAATCGTTATCGGGTATAAAGGAAGCCTGTTTATGAATAGCCAGGGAACCGGGTCCAACTACAGCAGTTATCACAACGTCAAGAGACGATCCCCAGTATCCTAGCAATACCCCGCCGGTTTCACAAGGTAACTTTCGGATTGTTTCCTCTAAAACAGCTATATAGGCTTCCTGTTTTAACCAAATGGTATAGAAACGACTACTCATCCTTACAGTATGGGCAGTCTGGATGTTTAACTAAAGATTGGGTTTCCCAAGTGGGAGCAATAACTGTTGCTTCTCCATCCATAAGTTTTAGAATACCTACATCCCAATCCGTATCTGGGTAACCTCCATCTACTCCAGACAGCAGGGTGGTAATGACTAATCGAACCCCCGTCAGTGCCACATTTTGTAAGTCAAAGCTGGCACCGGTGAAGGTAAGGTCGCCACAGCCGGCGGCTTGTATGTCTCCCGAATTGTCCTTAACCGGAATAAGATGTCTATTCGTCCACTTATGGTACTGCAGACACATCCAACAACCTTCTGTCTTGCCAGGTACTACTCGCATGACTAAGCCGCCCCAAGCTCCTGGAGTAGCATACATTGACACATAGGGTATGCTTCTATCTCTGGCCAAACTTGATAAATAATGATTTATGCCTGGCTCGGCAGTAGCATCGAACAACAGATCTGCTTCCGTAAGCAGATCATCCATAATCTGCTGCTCAGTTCGCACCTTTTCTGATTCAGAACGGACAACCCCTCTTATACCACCAATACGGTGGTTATAAGTAATAGTGTCGGTTCTAGGGTAATGCTCATCTATAAAACTCTTGATCGCTTCGGTCTTAAATAGTCCAGATGCGGCTAGTCCCAATGGCCATCGCACCGTTGTTGCTGGCTCTACAACATCAAAATCCATAATCCGTAACTGACCTACCTGATTACGGGCCAGCTCAAGGGCAACCGGTGCTCCCAAGGCGCCCAACCCTACCATCGCGACTTTCTTTTGGGGAAGCGCAGCTAACTTGGGTACGCGTATCTGCAAATCCTCGGTGGATAGCCTGGCTACTTTATAGTAATACGCTTCTTCTAAAGGGATCCTAGCTGGCTTTTTCTTACTAGAGTTTGGATGTTGCACCATTGTTGTCGTAACCACCAGAAACAACCATCCCAGTCCATACTTTCCCGGTTCTATTTCTTCCGGGAAATTTAGTCCCACTATACAATTGAGATATAAGTCCTGCCCTATCTGTTTTGGCTGCCGGTTTAGTGAGGTAACAGTATTCTGAGCTCCGACCAATTTTTTTAGCCATTGATAGTCCTGACTAGCATTGCCATGAGGAGGGCGTTTTTTCAGACGCAGCAGCAGACCATTAAAGGAAATAGGGAAGTGCTTCTTCAAGTTATTTGGAAGCTGATACGTTAGATGCCCAGAAGAATCGTAAGATTCTAGAACCGCCATTCGAGAAGGAAATCTCGTTTGACCGGGAATGCCCACTGAAAATTTACCTAAAAAATTTAACTCCTTTGTAGGAGTTTCTATATGATCATAAGGAGAGCTATCAAATAAAATGGGGTGAGGAGATGTTTCATAGTAGTCACTAGCCGGTTCAGCCTGCTCATCAGGATCTGCTGCCAGTATACCCGGGTCAATAATGGCCCCCTTACTCAGCACTTTACTTAACTGCTCTTTTAATAAATCAGCAAGGGTCCATTCAGGCTCCCAGTGTTGGGATGGTCTAGGCAGTAAACAAAGCTGTTTACCAAATGGATTTTGATGGCGCGGTAGATCTAGATCCGGCGCTATTACTTCGGGTCGAAAATAAGGATAGTTATCAGGATAAATGGCTTCCAATCGAATTGGTTCTACTAACCCAGCCAGATTAAAGGCCGGGTTAGTAGATTCAATTACAAGATTAATCTTCAGGATATTCTGACTATCAAGATGGCTATCCAGCTCATAGGATATTCCGACATTATCCAATGACTTTGTTTCTTTATCAAGAAGATCAGGTTTGGCTTTATACCAAGGCTTTGTACCCATGCTCATTGATTTACTGACCCTACAGGTCGATCTCCAGGAGGTTTAGGTGGGTTTTTAGGGCCAGGATCTGGTTTTCCCGGTGGGCGGCCAGGACCGGTAGGATTGCCTGGAGGAGAGGGATTTCCAGGAGGGTTGGGATTCCCCGGTGTGCCGGGGGCATTTCCAGGATTTTCATTATAGACCATATGACTTCAAATTATGATAAAATCCTAAAATAATTGTTTACTAGGATATTATCAAAAATTGTAGCTGATGTCGTGCTTGAGGGAGTAGTCAAATTCAGATTTTCCAGGTGCCTTTACGATCCCTACTACGGTACCTCCCGGTTTTATACCGCTATTCTCCTGATGTTGGATGCTCAGAATAACGTGGTGGACGAAAACGAGCCGTATGGTCGGATTCGCAATGTTATATAATCGCAAGTACTACAGGGAAAGTAGTTTAGGCTAAAAGGATTGACGTTGATGATTAAGTCTTGTCCTATAGGTGTTCATAACAAGCATGCAATACAGTTAAAACATACTAGTGCACTCTTTTGGCCGGAGCCCTTTGCTACAGCTGATGAGCCGTTCCACGCGAACGTAAGCGATTTGAGGTAGACGTTATAACACAAGTGACGGGTTGGCAGCCATAAACCTATTGTTTAGCTGCCAACCCGTCACTTGTGTGTTTAGAGAGAACCCGCTTAGTTATTGAACCTGTCGCTCAAAATATACAGCCCCATCGGACGTAACCTTGCGATCATAGCCGGCTGGGGTAGCCACATTATCGGGCATACCCAGACCTCCATAGGCGGTATTGCCTCCTCCTAAACAGCTTTTGTCGAAGCCGGAGAATTGGTCGGCAAAATTCTGGCCACGGGGGAAATGGACATCGGTCGCAGAGCTAGCATCGGCCGTGACAATCAGCCAGGTAGCTACTCCGTTGACGGTGTACTGCCGCAGTTGGACCTGCAAGCCATTCCAGGTACCCACTACCTGGCGTTCCGTATAGTTACAGGGATTACCGCTACCGTTTGTACCTGCTTGTGAAACCGTAAGTGTGCGGGTAATACCTCCGCCGTTAACGGAAACATTGCCATTACGGGCAGTACTGCTATTGCTGGCTACCACCAGATTAAAGCTGCCGTTACCATTGCCGCTGGCCGGGTTAGCCGTGATCCAGCCCACGTTGCTGCTGACGCTCCAACCGACATTGGAAGAGACGGTAATGGTCTGAGTGGCACCTCCGGTACTCACGTTATTTAAACTTCCCGGATTTATCTCTAATGTATTGGTATTTATGCTACTGGGCGATAAGCTCTTAGTATTACGACTCCCAAAGGCATAATTGTAATCAAAGCTCTTGACCAGGTTATTGTTATGATCCCGAATCGCACGTAAGCGGCTAAACCGGTCATATTCGTATTTGGTGGTCCAATTGTTCGGGTCAGTAACTGTTTTAACCCCTTGTAGTGGAATCGTTGTATTATCACCAGGGTTATAATAACTGTACTGGGTGGTTAAGCTAGGTGCGCTGCCAGGATTAAGGACTTCGCTTTGTAACGCAGAGGACGTAAGGGTAAAACCATTCAGGTATTGATTTTCACTCAGCCAGTTTACCTGAGTTCTAATCCCATTCCGCTGGATGTAACTTGTTAAGTTACCACTGCCATCATAAGATTCATAGGAGATGGCCTGGACATAATTGCCATTCTTTACCAAGCTTCCGGAGCCTACCGTCGCAGGAGTAAAGCTGCTTAACCGACAACAGTTGTTATAAATATTTAACGTTTGCATTTCCGTTGGGAAGGCGTATTCATTAAGAAACTCCCCAAATACGGTAAGCTTTCCACCGGTTAGTAGAGGGTCTGATTCTCCGGCATTTATTTTTTTGAAGGAATACTCCTCTAATATGGTGGAAAGCATATTGCGGCTAACTAAGCGTTGGATTCCACGAGCAAAGCCTGAAGGATTCCCTGGCAAAGCAAAATCGTAAGCGTAGCGAAACCGAGTATAGCCAATTGTGCCGTCGCTCTCAAAAACACGCTGTTCTTTTGCCTGAAAATAATTGTCATAATCCGTTTCAGTAGTTCTTAGTACCCACTGACCACCATTTGTCTGAGAATACGCATATTCTTCTGTTTTATATAAACGTACATTGCCTTTAGGCCAGGCATAATACACAGGAACAGCAAACTGTTCCGCCAATGCACTACAGGGCGGTTGGTTCAAAGCATTAGCATTATTCTCATGCATCATCCAACCTTGTGTAACCACCAGCTGCTTATGGGCCAATAGGCCCGCATTGGCAATCTCCGCGTTTATTGCATTGCCATAGGTATTCACCTGTTTAAAAACTGGCGTGGCCGAGTTGTTGTATACCGTTTTCGATTCCAGTTGGCCCCGATTCCAATGAAAGCTCTTCAAAAAGGTTGAATTAGAAAAACCCTGAAGGCCAACGGTCATGTCTCCCGAAGTCCGGAAACGATAAACCGTTTTACCGTTGGTGCTCTGAATGGCTCCTTGATAAAATCCATCATATTCGGCTACTTCCCGGTAGGTGACCGGGCTGCCATCAAAAGGAACTAAATTCCCATTAAAATTAGAGGTGAACAGACTCGTTCGCTTCTTACAGTCAGGAGCTACTTTTTCGGTGTAATTAGTAGACCATAAGCTATTATTCAGATTTATGTTGAGATCCCCCCAACCACTTTCGTTTTCCCCGTACTGGTACGTTTTTGTTTTCACCGGTTCGTAATCCGAAGCAGCGGTTTCCAGCCGTTTGATGCGTAAGCCTCCGGCTAATTTGACCCCTTGTCCTTGATCATAATACTTGTTGGCTTCATAATAGAAACGGGAGAACCCTCCTGTAGGATACGTTATTTTATTGAGCACCCAAGCCTGCATATGCGACTCACTCGGGCTTCGATCGGCTCCCCCAACCGTAACCTGCCCGGCATAACCCGAAACGTTGTACATGCTTACCTGCTGCTGAGGGATCAGCGTGGGCTGCCCCTGGCTATTCACATTGTTTTTGCCATTGTAGTAACCCCACGTATCCCGGCTCCGGGAAGTAGGACCAGGGAGAGCCGTGCCATTGTAATCGAACCGATAAGTGCCGATGGTACTACCATCGGCATCCTGAAGCGCAACGGCATCTAATTTCAGAGGACTATAGCTACTGCCGGTAAAATAACTTTGCTGGAGATCGAAGCGCTTCAGCATTCGGTAGGTTTGCGCATTTAGATCCCGGCCATACAGGTCAATTTTGTCTAAACCCGTATTGTTGGTTCCCGGTAAATCCGTACGGTTAAAGCCGGATAGTGTTAGTTTACCCCCTGGAAATACGATTTCTGTCAGCTGAGCCGCATAAAAGCTGGTATACACCTGCGCTTGACTAAAGACCCGTTCTCCAACACCGTCTGTACAGGAGCCTTCAACGCGATCAACCAGTGTTTCAGTATCCAGAAAATCGGTATAGCTCGAATAGGAATAAGGAGTGTAGGAGAACAAGACGACATCACCCGGACGGGTACCCTGAATTGAGCTTAAATGCCAGGCACTAAATTGAGTTTGGTTAGTAGTGTTGGGCGTTACCGTTTCCCAGTCTTTAAACGTATACGTAATCCCGTTTTCATCGGTGATGCGGAACTCCGTAAATAGATTGTTATAGTCACCTCTTGAATAGGTAATCTTAATTCGCTCATAAGGCATCGAGGTGGCCATACTACCGGTGCCATCGGGCATGAGAATAAACTTGCCGCTTTTGCCGGGAATACTAAAGCTGAAGATATCGAACCCGGCATCGAACGTTCCCTTGGTATACTCTTCCAGCTTTGCTGTTGTTGATCCACACCACGTTTCAGACTGCCCAAAGAAGTTATTCAAACCCGTTTCCAGAGGATGGTTTAAAATCCCAACCTCATCGGGCCGGCCAATGACCGTTCGGCTGATGACACCACCGGCGTTAAGCGCCCAGCCTAAGCCAGCCCAGGAAGCTACATCCGTAACTTTGTTTCCGCCGGCATGATAATCCAGACTAACCGGCACCTTGACGGTACCCGCTTCGATTTCATAGATGGGAACCGTAATGGTTGGAATACCCGTGTTGAGGTTAACGGGGTGTTCGCCAAATCGGCCCAGAGCGGCTACGTTCGGTGATTGAGGAGAGATTTTGGGTTTGAGTTTGTCTACATCTACCGAGTTTTGGGGAAAGCCAAAACGAGTGAGGGCCAGTAAACAAACCAGCAGATAAAGATTCTTCATAAGTTACGGGGGTATTCAGGATTTAGTTACGACGCACGAAGTAATAAGCGCCCTCGTACTGTGTGCCGGTAAACATCGATTTGTCAAAGACCAACGTATCGGCCTTGCACTCGAACTGATAGGTGTCGCGGTTATTGAAGGTCGCCCGAAAGAGGGCTACTTCGTAGGGAGTGCCTTGCCAGTTTAGGGTGAACTGACTGCCGGATGTGGTAAAGGTAAACGGCATCGTTTTGGGCGTGTACCGTTGGTTCTGGCAATCGTAAAAATGGAAGTAGCCTTTGTTGGGCCCTTGGAAGAAGAGGACCAATTCCTGCTGTTGTCTTGTTGCCGCCAGGCCTCTTCCCGGTTTAGCGGTGTGTTCGGTCCCGCACAGCAGGAAATCATTCCCCCATTTGCCGGCAAAGCATTCGGGCGCTAAGCGAGGGGCTGAAACCAGCTGGTTTCGGGTGGTAAATCCACCCACAAGCAGAAATAAAACGAGGGTAAATAATATCCGGGTCATTGGTAAAAAGAAGCGTAAGGAGTTGAGATGCGTTTAGGGTCCAAGCTTATTGTTTGATGATGCGGCTGGAGGTTTCTACGGTGCCTTCGGTGACAACCACAAAGTACACGCCGGCCGGTACCGATAAAAGATTTAGCGACTGCTGCAGAAGACCTCCCTGTAGTTCACCGGTGCGTGATTGAACCAGGTGCCCCTCAGCATTAACGACGTTGATCTTGATAGGTCCTGCTTCGGCAAATCCTTTATAGTCAACTGTAGCTTCTCCTGACGTAGGATTTGGCGTCACCGACAGGCGTTTAGCCTGCTCAGTATATTGACTGTTCGCTTGCGACAGCATCAGCATACAGGCTGCCTGGTCGAGCTTCGCCGATACTTCGGTATAGCACCCCGACGGGGCAATTACCCGGACAGAGGCTTGCTGACTTACGTCTTTGATAAAAGGCACCTCCCAAACCATTCCGCCAGCGGGTATTGGCTGCGGCTGGCTACTGGCATCGGCACTGCCGAAGGCTTTTTCCGGGGTTACCACTACTTTATCGGCTAAACTATTGCCTTCGATTAATAACCTGATCACCGGACCACTAGTCGTGTTCGTGCAGGTGTAGCGAGCGGTGATTTGTGGTTTATCAATGCACTTAAAGCCGGCATCCAGGTGCTGGAGGTGCTCGCCGGCGGTTCCTGTTTTGAAGCGAATGATGGCCCGCTCCTCTTCCTGCACGGCATCATTATCCAATTCCATTGGCCACGCTGTTTCGCCGGTCAATGTGCCCTTTGCCTGGATGAGTTGTAAAGTTAGCTTGCTGGATTGCTGCAATGGAATTTGAATTTCGTAGGCCGTGGCGGCTTTAATGCCTCCTGACACGTTGGCATCGTCAAAGACATACCGTCCATTGGCATCCGTGCGGGTCATCGCCAGTTGCTTACCATTATGGTAGAGTTGCAACTCAATATTGGCCAGCCCCGGCTCGTCGGCATCCTGCACGCCGTTTTCGTTGCAATCCTGCCATACCCGGTCTCCAAATTGGGTAGAAGGCACCTCCGTTATCAACTCGACATCGCCGACACTGTTGGCTTTCCAGACATAGCCGGCGCGTTCGCCGGATGGAAATACCGACAGGCCTGCGGAGGCTTTCCCGGTGAGGTTGGAGAACCACTTGACTCCGCCGGTTACATATTGATTGACCTCCGGTTCGCGAGCGGCGACCAATAGCTGGTTTAGCTCGGGCAACATGGCCAGTCCACCCGTCGCCGTTTCCTGGTGCCAGGTTACGCCAGATGCCGTAAAGCCGTCGTCGAAATAGAATTCGCCCCCGGCCGGCCCCTGACGGTTACCCTGCCCTTCTGAGGTTCGGTCACCGGCCCGGCCGTTTTGTTCCAGTTGGTACCGATTGTTGACAAACGCTACCCGAAGCACATCCCCACCCGATAGACCCCGGTATTGCTGCAGGTGCTTACTGCCTTTGGGACGGTAATACTGGCCATCGGCCGTTTGGTGACCAAGCCGGTCCATCAGCCCCAGTATCATGGAACCGTCGGTGTCGAATTCAATATCTGCCAATATGGGCTGGGGCCGGATTTGCCAGCCGGTATGATCCTTTACGACCGCTTTCTGATAATCATCCGTCCAGGGATACCAGCCGGAAACCTTGTAGTCCAGTACACCCCGCGCATAATTTAAACCAATGGTTGCGACCTCATCAAAAGATACTTTTTTTGAATCATTCCCTGCATAGGTGGCCGAATAGACAATGGCTTTTAAATCACTAGCCCGGTCGGAGTGCTGCGCATCACAAACACCTCCAACGTAGAGTTTGCCCGCAAAATATTTCACAGCAAAAGGCCGGAAAGTGCCCCCCTTGCCGCCGGGTTCAGGCAGGCTATATCCGGTTATATCGGCAGCTGAGGGTTGCGAGCCATCGGCAGGCAACAGAATCCGGTACAGCTTGCGGTCAAACAGGTTTACCACGAACAGCTCGCGCCCGTCATCGGAGACATCCATACCGCCCAGGCTAATTTTTCCTACTAGAGAATACATCAGCGAGTCATGGCTTACGGAAGTAATACTGCCTGATAGATCGCGGGACAGGTGGGCCGGGGCCGTAGGGATTCCGAGCTGATCCAGGTTAATGAAGGGTTGAACGGAATAGGCGGCAGGGGTAATCAGGTAGATACCACCCGGACCTTGTGGGCCTAACGCACTGTGGCGCTTGGCAACGGCAGCGGCAAACAAACGCTGGTTATTACGATCAAAGGCTAACCCCCAGAGGGAACCCACTTGTTTGGGGGTAGCTAAGCGGTTGAGAGAGCCGGTTTGTCCACGAGCGGAAAAGGTGACTAAAGCGGCCAGTGAATCCGCTCCTGCATCGGAATAATTTCCGTTTACGTAAACGGCTTGCACCGCCCGCGCTTGGGGACCAGTAAACTGGCTGGGCGAATAGAGACCCAGGTTTACCTGTGCCGGCGTAGTCACAAACTGCACCTTCGGGAAAGCCGCAGTAGGCGAAAGATGGTCCGGATAGCCACTGAATTCAACTCGAACTGGTTGGCCGGCCGCCACCGAAAGGCGGTAGGAGCCGTCTGGTGCTGTTGTCGCTTGACTCACGAGTTGTCCCACTAGATTGTAAGCCCGAACGGAGATTTTGTTTACTGAAATTTCCTGCGCATCGGCTTGGCCATTGCTATTAGCATCATGCCAAACGCGTCCGCTAACTTGCCCATAACTTTGGGCCGAAAAAAATAATGTTCCCAACCAGAAATAAAGATGCTTCATCATTAAATTATATCTAAATTCTTATGAGTTAACCTCCTAAACTTGATATTGCTTCTTCCGCTAAAGATTGTAATTCTTCATCCTGTTCTTGTTCTCTATAAACCTCTAAAATACTTTTTGCTTTTTTGCTTCCAACTTGTTCTATCGCTACGATTGCAGCACTTTTGATGTCAAAGCTGTCTTCGCTAAGTATTTTAGCTAAAGGTTTTAACAAAATAGGATCAGGGAAAAGAGACGCTATTTGGGTATTCCAATAACGAATAAAATAATTAGAACTTTGAAGTGCTGAAATCAAAAAAGGGATAACTTCAGATGCTTGGTATTTAAGAACAACATCCTCTATAAGTTGATAAACTCCAAGTCCATCATCGCCGCCAAAACAATTTAAAAAATACGGTATACATTCTTTATCAGGGTTTCCCAAAAAGTAATTCCTGACCTCATCAAATGTTTGAATAATAGAAA
Source organism: Nibrella saemangeumensis (assembly GCF_039541915.1). Taxonomy (NCBI): domain Bacteria; kingdom Pseudomonadati; phylum Bacteroidota; class Cytophagia; order Cytophagales; family Spirosomataceae; genus Nibrella; species Nibrella saemangeumensis. Next base: position 50,099 of record NZ_BAABHD010000031.1, on the reverse strand, counting down.
CATCCTTAGATAAATAATCGTCAGGTGGTAATGGCTGATGTTGCTTCAAAAAATTTATTGCTTGTGACTTTGTCATTTCTCAAACCCTCCATTCATTTTATTTTGACGAATTAGTTCTTGTAATTGTTTATTTACATGGCTTCTGTTGTAACCAGCCGTACCAAGTATGTTACGCAACTCTTTGATATCTGCAGCTAAATGGGTACGTAATGAATTCTTATTGTTACTGTTGTTCAAAATGGCTTGGCTTACATCTCTTGTAGGTTTTTTAAATGTAGCTGTTTTCTCGTGTAGCTCTTTACTCAAGTTTATAGTCACTCCTTTACCATGTGTTGTTTTACTTATAGCGTTTTGAACAACGTGATGAGGTGTATGAGTTGAATTTAAACCAGATTTTATATTTGCTCTACGAACTTGGTTATATGTTCCAACAAATAAATCTTCACCGGGCTTAGCTAAATCTACTGCCTTATCAACTGTTTTATAAAACTTTGCGCCAGTAGCAGCCCATCCTGCAATAGGTATCATAGCTGCTGCACTTAAGGCAGCATCTGTTTTGTTGCCTTCTGCAAGGTATAATAAAGCATTTACTCCATCGGCAATTTCACCAGCCCCTGGAATTAAACCAGCTACATCCAAAGCTGCATGTGCAATTGAGCTAACTTGAGTGGGTGGTCCATCTGGGTAACGTCCATCCGGATCGTTTTTTGTAATTGGATTGTTATGAGCATACTGATAGGTGGAATACTCCTCTTGTCCATCCGTTACTGGGTCAACCGTCATAAATTTACCCAAAACAGGGTCATACATGCGGGCCTGCAGATCCATCCAGCCTGTCTCAGGCTGCAACTCGCGTGTCAGAAACTGGTACTTGTTCTTATCGGCCCCACTGCGGCTGACACTGTAACCAAAGGCATAGTACTCCGTCTCCTGCACCGTGGCTCCGCTCTCATCTACCACCGCCCGTACATTGCCCAGGTGGTCCTTCAGGTAGTAATGCACTACATAGCTCCCATCGGCATTGCGGATGAGCTGCCCTTCTTCCAGACCTAACCGCAGCAGCGTACCGTCTCCCTTGTATTCAAAGCCTCCCTCGTACAGGGTCGTCCCCTCCGGCGTCTGCAACTGCCGCTTCACCCCTGCCCCATCATAGCTGTAGCTCAACGCCCGTGTGCCTTTGACCACATACCGCACCAGGTTCAGGGCGTTGTAGCGGATGCCGTTGTCACTGTAGCCCCGGTTGTAATCTTTGGTCAGGTTACCATTGCCATCATACCCCAGCTCATGATCCTGGCTGGCCCCGTTGACAAAGCCCTCCCCCTGCCCGCTGACATCCTCTACCCGGTGCAACTGATTGCCGTTGTAGCTGTAGCGTAACTGGTCAAAAGTAAGGCCCGGCCGGCTGCGGTCCAGACTCGTCAGGTTGCCGTTCCTGTCATAGTTGATACCTGTCTCGTTGTGGTCCTGAAAGCTGCCACTGCCCCAGGCTCCATTCAGCCGGTTAGCTCCGTCGTAGTTCAGGGTCATGCCCCCGCTGCGGCCGGGGGTGGCATAGCTCAGAGAACCAATGTTGCCGTTGGGCTGGTAATCCAGACTCAGCGAGAGTTGCGGTCCCCCGCTGGTGGTGAGCTGCGCCAGCCAGCCCCGCACATGGTACTTGAGCTGCTGGCTGTGCAGGCCGTTGTGCAGCCGCTTGCTTTGCAACTGCCCCACCGCATTGTAGCTCTGCTCCAGATGCACATACTGCTTCTTGAGCTGACCATTCTCCCAGAAGCTGTGGCTGAGTTTCACCAGCCGGTCAGCCTGGTCGTACTCATAGCTCCTCTCCAGCACGTACTGCTTACTGGAGAAGGCCTGGGTGATGCGCTCCTTGACTACATTACCAATGAAGTTGCGCTGGTAGGAGATGCGCTCGTAAGCACCAGCCCCTAAACCCTGCAACTGGCGCACCACCTGAATGACCCGGTATTTGCTGTCGAAGTAGGTCACCGTTTGCAGCCACTCCCCATAGCTGCCGTCCGGATAAAGCATTCGCACCGACGTGCCTGTCACCTGCCCTTTGCGGCTCTCGTAGCGGGGGTTTCCCACAAACTCGGTGCTGGTTAGGCCCAGTTCATTGGTGAAGTCGGCAAAAGGGCCAAAGTTGTAGTCATCGTAGTAGGTGGTTACCAGCCCCTGTCCATTGACATGCTGCTGGGTCTGGCGGTTGAGGCCATCATAGCTGTAGGTAAAGGACTGGTTGTTGCCGTCTACCTGGCTGGTGAGCCGGTCACGCTCATCATAGGTGAGGCTAACGGCACCGGCTCCGGGAACTTTCTTGCGGCTGAGCCGGCCCCGGTTGTCGTACTGGTAGAGAAAAGCCCATTTGTTCAGATCAGCTTCATCCTGGTACTGGGGCTGCAAGACGGCCCGGAGCAGCCCGGCTTCATCATAAACGTAGTAGGTGTTGAGTTCCTGACCGCCGTTCATCACCTGGCGCAGCACCAGGCGGTTATCCGAGTCTTTGTAGTCGCGCACGGTGCGGTCAGTCTCGTCTTTGGTTTCGATGACCGAGAGTGTACCGGGGCTGTAGGAACCATCGCCCTGAATCTGTAGGAGGTCCGCCCCGAAGGAGCGGTAGCGGTTGACATAGCCGCTGTTGAGGGGGTAGCTGGTGCGCACACCCGTACCCACACCGGGGGCCTTCTGCTCGGTAGGTCGGTTGAGGGGAGCGGCCTCGTAGCTGGTCTGAGTGAAGTAGTTAGCCGTAGGGCTGGTGACCAGGGCGGCATTGGTGTAGTAGCTGCCATCGGGGTTATTGACAAACTGGCCGGTGTTGCTGCTGACAGGCAGGGGCAGGAAGGAGTTCTGGGGGCGGTGGTAATTATCGTAGTCGGTGCGGGACATCAGGTCCTGTCCCTGGGGCCCGGCAAAGGCAGCCAGTTGCTGAAGGGGCAACCCTAAGCCGTTGAAGTAAGTCAGCTCGGTATTGACCTGGTAAGGGGTACCGGCATAGGTGTTGCCGTTGGCTTCGGTCGAACCGGGAGCCTTGTAGGTGCGGGAGAGGACGTAGTTGCGGTCGGGGGTTTGGGCCCGCAGCAGCAGGGGAAAGGCCAGAGAAAGGCCAGCCAGCAGGCGGCAGAGCCAGCGAGAACGGTGCATTCAGGAAAGGGTTTAGTACAAGTTTTCGGTACACAAGCATAAGCGACTAAACCAATGAATGCAAATAATTTTATATAATAATTTGTAGTGTCTTTGTAAGTGTATGAATATTAATATTTATAGTTTTTTTTAATATGTTAATATGATAAATAAGAGCTGGACTTGTTTGAAGCTTATCGGCTTCTTCATTTGCTAGGCTACTCCTGTGGAATAGGTACCAAGTGAAGCATTTGGCTTCTCCCGTTTCCACATGAGCTTGAGACTTTTCATTATAAAGGCCATAAATTCTGGGCCGGTCGGTTTTTCTGATAGACGCTCGCCTGCCATTGCAAGGCATGAGGGGGCTTACCACCCACAATTAATAAAACAGGTGACGATGCTCCATAAAGACGACAGTCGGCAAAGGCGTTCATTTGCTTTTTGTCGGTTAGACTAGCCTTAGGTGAGGCAGCCGGATGCGTATGCCATTCGCCTAAGTAATACCTAGGGGTTGGCAATTGATGGGCACGCTCCAGCAGTTCAGAAATGCCATTCGTTCCTCGAATAAATTGATACAGGCTATGCTGTGAGTCCGAAGGAGGGCCTGATGCTAGGTAGACGGTAGCCACCCGATAATTTTCATCGTATGTACCAACCAAAATGCCGCCGGTTTCCAGCGGGTACCACTCACGGGCGCAGGCCCGAATCGAGCTGGTTGCTTCCTCCGTAAGTAGCAGACACTGGGAGCCATCCGCTGAACTAAAGAGCATACTGATACAATTCATTCGTCCGGCAGCGGTGATAATACAGCTTTCGGCCAAGGATAACATAACGCTACAGGCGTTTTTTTGCTCTGCGTGTAGACTTGTTCAATCAGTTCAATCGCTATGCTGGCTAAGCCGATTACCCGGTTAAAGGGAGCCGGCACCAGGGCATGCCAACAGCCTATGCCACGCGGTAAGTCAAGCTGCGTAGCCAAATGATTCTCTTCCTCCCGATACGGACCAAACCAGGCATTGAACAAATCCCAATTGAACAAATGATTTGGTGAGGCATAAAAGAACAACCGTTCCGCATGAATACCCAGCGAACAACTAATAACCGGAATGGTTGCCGGCAGACTCTTGAAAGGAATTTCCTTTAACACAATATCGTTTGCCGTGGCATCAATTAGAAGTGTAGCTTCCGCCAGGGCTTTTTCCACTACCGGCTCGGCTGTCGGTATAGCACCTGCGATGCCTATTACGTGGGCAGAGGCATTCACTTGATTGAGCCGCTGCGCTAAGGCGGTAGCCTTGGGCGCATACAGATCCGACATGGATAGCGTATGCCGGACTAAATTGCCGGCTTCAAAGCAATCATCATCTATAATCGTTAGCTGTTGAACGCCCATTCGGATGAGTTGTTCGGCCAAGGCACTCCCCAAGGCACCCGCTCCCAATAAGACAACCCTAGCGGAAGTCAGATCCGCCCCCAGCCGGCCACGATTTTGTACGTCTTCGGGATGCCAGTTCTCCGATCTAGCCTGCCAGTTTAGTTGGCATGACGAACGCAGGCGGTTTCTGGCTAAGTCGATGCGACTTTTCGGGGTAGCTTTTAGGGTAAGGGGTAGTAATTTCAGCGCGTGCCAGTGATACCGGTACGGCTCCTCCCCTACCCGGCGCGGCAGGAGCATCTCGACTATTAATAGCTACTCGCCTGCTTCCTGCAGATGGGTGAGTGTGGGCTCTAGCAATGCCTAGATATCAATTTCATGTTGCTGGGCGACGGAAACAAGTTCGGTCCACGTGGACAATACTTGCCATTTGTTAAGAACTGGGACGGCGGCTAACCGGCCGCACTTGATCGCCAAGCGGCAGACCACTTTAGGCGAAGGCCTAGACAACTGCATTCTCTCTCTACAGCAAAGGCCTGTCCTACGAAGACATTCAGCTAATCTAAAGGGCGGTCCCATTCCGCTTCCGCGATAAGATGCGCCTTTGGCAACCACCCCGCCCAGTTTTGCAGAAGTTGGCGACTTTGACCAGGCCGCCCTAGCGGTGCGCACCGCTAGGGACTACCTTTAATTCGTCAGCAGTTACTACAACTTATTTGTCCACGTTCACTAGACTACCTGCACGTCTGCCGATGCATCTTGAGTGGGAGCAACTAGAATACCTATAGGCACTGAGGGTATGTTTAGAAGCCTTACTTTATTACCGGAATATGTAACAAACAATACTGAAAAGCGTATTATAGATAGGAACAATATTCTCAATTTGCGCTAACTTTATCTAGTTGGTGATAATACTATCCCGGCACTATAAACGATATAGACGTATAAACTCCGGAAATTATGGCTAAGAGGGAAAAACAAACTAAACGCAAGGACGGACCAAATACGGAGAAAATCTTCACCCCTATTACGACGAAAACGTTTTCGCCTGTTAGAGTAGAATCCGGGAAAATTCGCATAACCAGTGATCGGGATGTGGTCATAGAGGTTCAAGCCATGAACCCCGCGACGGGTCATTATATCAAACAGAATCTGCAAACTGGTCTTTATGAGGTCAAAGCCGATGGCAAGCCTTTTAAAGGCGTTCCCAAAAAGAAGCTTGTTTTGGCTCCGGCTAATCCGGTTATTGACCGGGAAACTGCTCAGCAGGGAGAAAAAGCCGTTATTGACTACCTCAACAAAAAGGCCCAACGTCAGTGACCTCTGCTATCCCTACGCCACCTTACGAGAAGAGTGTGTTTATTAACTGCCCCTTTGACGATACCTATAAACCCCTTTTTCAAGCTATTGTCTTCACTGTTCAGGTGTGTGGCTTTTTTCCTCGCTGTGCGCTGGAAACTACGGACGCCAGCCATGTCCGTCTCCAGAAGATCATGACTATCATTGAGGAGTGTAAATATGGCATTCACGATGTTTCGTTGTCGGATGGTCGCCTTAATATGCCGCTGGAACTAGGAATGTTTATCGGCTGCCGGGAGTACGGACGAAGCAAGCAGCGGCATAAGCAGTACATGGTTTTCGAGGGCAAAGCATACAGCTCTAAGTCGTATTTGTCTGACTTAGGTGGACAAGACCCGATGTCTCACGATAATGATTATTCAAAAGTAATTGAAGGGGTTAGGGATTGGCTTACAGACAAGGTGCCTGATCCCAGGTTAATACCTCATGCAGAACATATAATAAAACAGTATGAAGCTTTTAGAGTGGCTTTACTGTGTAGACCGATGATAGTGAGCCAGGCGTACCGATAGATAGTGAGCCGCCTGTGGATAAGTTGGCGTGAAGCGTAGTAAAGGTAGTTATTGTCTGGTTTTTTCTTCCCCTTTCATACGTTTTCGCATCGATTCTCCTTTCAACTCGATCCGATGCGCATGGTGTACCAGGCGATCCAGCAAGGCATCGGCCAAGGTCGGATCAGCCAGAAAGTCATGCCAGGCGCTGACCGGCAGCTGAGAGGTGATGATGGTACTGCTGCGGCCATGGCGATCCTCCATAATTTGCATCAACGTAAGCCGTTCCGTTAACGACAGAGCTTGTAGGCCCCAGTCATCCAGGATCAACAACTGCTGTTTTTCCAGTTTGGTCATTTCCTTCAGATAAGAACCATCTGCCTGCGCCAAGTGTAACTTCTGGAAGAGCTTAGGCAAGGAGAAGTACGCTACACGCAAGCCCATTTGGCAAGCCTGATACCCCAGGGCTGAAGCCATAAAGCTCTTACCACAACCGGTGGCACCCGTGATGAGGATGTTTTCCGCCCGGTTAATGAACGACAGGTCGGCCAAACGATGCAGTTGGTTTTTGTCCAGATTGCGATCCGGCAGATAGTGGATTTCCTCAATGGCAGCCTGATAGCGGAAGCGGGCTTCCCGTATCGCCCGCTGGGTTTTGCGATGTTGGCGACTGGCGTCTTCGGCCTGCATAAGTTGGGCCACCACCATATCCGTGGTGGGGTGTTGATCCAGTGGCAGCCGTAGCAGGCTCTCAAAGTGTTGAGCCATGCCCCAAAGACTGAGTTTACGCATGGTGCTCAAGGTAGCTTGGTTATTCATTGTCGATTGGTTTAGTGGTTATTGATAGGCTTGCGCACCCCGGATATTTTCATGTTGCGGGGGCGATGATGGTATATCTATGGTTTGTGTCTCCAGCTCCAGCTGATCCATATCCCGCTCCAAGATCGTTCGCACGAAGCGGTAGCTGGTAGCTTGAAAGTGCAAGGCTCGTTGGCAGGCTCGCTCCAGACGGTCTTTGCCATACTTTTTTGATAGCGACAAGATGCCGCTGCAGGAGCGGTAAGCCTGTGGGGCGTAGCTGTGACTGGCCAGCAGTTGCTCGACCAAAGCCAGCGAGAAGGGGCCAATCTGGGCGGCTTGTTCGCAGAAGAACAACGGTGAGTGTTGACTAAGCCACTGGTGATGAGGAGGCAAATGCTCCCGCAAGGTCGTATACTGACCCGCTGTCGGTTGTCGTTGATGGACGGCCACCCGTTCATACTGATGATAGATCTCAACGGTTTGCTGACTATAGATCAGTTTGAGCGTTTGGCCGATCAACTGGTAAGGCACCGAGTAGTAGTGTTTATCGGCCAACAGCTGTACATGGCCGTTGTGGTTGACTTTTGCCTGGGCATAGTGCCGCAGTTGATAGGGTTGAGCCGGTAACGGAGTCAGCAACTCTTTTTCTACTTGCTCAAAGCGCTGCTGACGGCTGTAGTTTTTTGCCTGTAATGGGGTTCGGTTATGCTGGTCAACCAACTGGCCGATAGCCTCATTGAGGCTCGCCAGACTGTAAAAAGTACGACTTCTGAGGGGGGCATAGACCCGCTGGTAGATCAGCCTGACGGCATTCTCCACCAGGGCTTTATCCCGGGGTTTGCGGGCACGGGCGGGAAAGATTACCGTCTGGTAATGAGAGGCAAAGTCCTGTAAGGTTTGATTGATAGTAGGCTCATAGCGATCGGCCTGACTAACGGCGGCTTTCAAATTATCGGGTACAATGGCCTGAGGCACCCCGCCTAACACCTTCAGGCATTCTTGCAAAGCGTTGATAAAGTCTTCCTGTCGCTGACTATCAACCGCTTGAGCATACGTGAGTTGAGAACAAGGTAAGATGGCTACAAACACATCAACGGCTCGTTTTTGCCCACTGGCGGCATCGGTTAACTCCAGGCGATCTCCGGCGAAGTCGATAAAGAGTTGCTCTCCGGCTTTGTGCTCTAAATGCATGACCACCTTTTGCCTACATTGCCAGGTGCGCAGCAGATGATTGAACTGCGAATAGCGGACACCATGGGGGTACTGCCGACGATATTCCAGCCAGAGTTGCTGGCGGGTGACACCCGGACGGGCCAGTTCCCGCTCATAGGCGGGAAACAACGCCAGCAGCTCAGGATGTTTGGTAGCCGGGCTGACGGGACTAGCCAGCAACCGATTTAGCTGGGCGTCATCCCAATCCAGTAAAGCCTGTAAATCCGGAAAATGAGCTTCTAACTGCGTCAGATAATGCTGGACCGTATTGCGGGACATCGCCAGTATACGGGCCAGGTTACGTTTAGAAACACCTTGTAAACGCAGTTCAATAAGTCGACGAATTTGGAACATAGCGATTCGAGTATTTGCCATCTTCTCCTCAAGCAGTGGTCAAAGTCTGCCGGGGATCAAAGAAAGAAATTCGCGCTTCACTCGTCCACTTATCCACAGTGGCTCACTTTACAGCAGTATGGGTGGCTCTACATTCAGTGGCGCACATGGCTCACTTTGCATCGGCGTATTCATTTACCAGATTTGTGTGAGCCTTTTAAATGGACGGAAAATAAGTTAAAGTTTAAAGAGTTTTTAAGTTTATCAGGACCGTGGATTACGGCTGCTTTTGTTCCTCCAAGTATTTAGGAAGAGTTAGGTTAGCAATTATTGGTATTAATTTCAGGAAGCCTTTACTTCCCTGTTTTCATAGCGAGCATGACCGGGCTTCGCTTTTACTGAGTTCTGCAATGGCCCTGTTTTTATCAAGCCGGCCGTATACCTGCTGTCGTTTATCTGATTTTCGGCCCAGCATCACCTTCACCGCATCGGTGATCAGGTGCAGCCCGTTTAAACACTAGTTTGGTAACGTGTAAAAGTGCCGGGCATCGTAGTGCGGGGAACCGCACCGGCATCCCGGCCGGGACGCTCCATCCATACTCCTTTGTCCACTTTCGGATGAGGATTTACAGCAGTAGCTAAATACGGCCGAATCCGAATTATACACGTAATTTTGTGCCCGGTTAAAGGCTCTAAGCGACTTCAAAGTAGGCTTTCAATTCGATTTTGAAAATTTTTTAAATCGGATTGTTTACTACTAAACACGTCGACACAGAAGTGTTTATCCAACCTGGCATCACGAAGGTCATTGGCCTTACCACCGTCGGTTAGCAGAATGTCAACAGCGGGTAAAGCACCAGCCAGACGAAGGATGTCAATTTGATCGTTAACAGTCTCTTTTTTAGAATTACAAGTCATTGAAGCTTCAAGATTCGCGCGGATGAAGATGGCAGGAAAAGCGGCTAAACCCTGTTCGATAACTATTCTCTTTCCTCTGCGTGCTTCGTCTTGAGTCATTCGATATTGAGTGACCAGTCTATGAAATAATACATCAGCCCAATAAGGAATAGTAATACCTGCTAACGTGACTTCTCTGCTATTAAATAAGCAAAAGGTGCTGAGATGAAAGAATCGCTCCAGAAGGTCGTTTTCGTATCCTCGCTTGACTAAATCGAAGACGACTTTACGCATTTCTGCACCAGGCCGTAAGGTGGAGGCTCCCCGTAGCACATTCACGGTCTGAAACATGTCCTGGGTCATAGCCTGGAGCGTATTCCGTTGCTCTTGAAATTTTGTGCGTTTCCACTTATCATCCATCACTATTCCTGAGAAACGCTGAAAATAGGTGTTGAAATCTGGGCGTTTATTTCTAACCATAGCCATGATGTGGCGTGCCGTGCTATCTACCTCATTACGAATTTTCAAATTGCGGGTGAGCTTAACGAAATTGATGTCTTGGTTGAGAGCATTATGCTCATGTTTCACAGAGGTTTCGATGGCATGCTCAACAGAGTATGGACAGACGATTTTACCTTTTTGGACTCCTTCTTTCAATAAGTTGCCAATTGTGGTCCATGGCTCATACTTTTCATCGTAATCGTCGCAAATTTTGCTAACAGCGAATTGATCCAGATAAACGCAGGTTGCTTTTGTGAAATATTTTCCCATTTGTCATTATGAGGGTATGTTTACCTGTTTCCTCCACTTGCTGCTGACGATCTACAACATGTAGAAGCCCCAAAGCCTCGCACCAACTCCAGAAAGCTTGGTGCGAGGCTTCTTGATTTAGTGATTTTAAGCAGGTTAACGATCTACTCCTTATCAATCACCTTTCTTATGCTTATGTGGCTTTAAGCCGGGGTGTTTCGGTTGGCTATCCGGAGTAACCCGTCTTCTTTTGTCAGGTGTCCCATCTTCTTTTTTAGGTTTTGGTCCAGGTTTGATACCCATACTGATGAATGGTTTTTAGGTTTACAATTTATTTTTAAAACTTCAAAAAAGATAAAAGATCTCTGGCAACCTGAAAATCACTATCGCTTATATACCTACCATTATCTATCTGGACGTAGCCCTACTTTCGTTGTCCGCATAAATTAACTATGCTCATTTTAAATGCTACCTGTTTCCACCGAATACCAGTATACGTCCTGAAGCGAACGGTGTCATTTTCCACTTGGAGAACACCTACGCCGGAGGACTGCCCATTAAATAATTGTATTTACTTGAGCTGCTGATCATTTCATAAATAGCCTGGCTTTGATCTTTACAAACATAGCAGCGCTTGGGGCCGTTATTCGTCGAAAGAAAGAACCCACGGTGCCTCTTAAACGAATATTCAATAAAGTTTTCGTTAACCGGGTACGAAGCGCTATCTAATTTAGCCAGCTCTGCCAGGACAATGATCGCACTAGCGGGCGATAAAAAGGGAAGAATAGCTAAGGTTTCCTGAGCAGGTGTTTTTGGTTTAGGAACCTCCACCTGACCACATACGGGTACATAGGTATGCTCAACTTCTTTGTGAAACCGGCACATGATACACCACTCGCGTTCTGGTATGTGCCGACCAAAGTTAATGCCCCAGGATTTGGTTGTAGTCGCATGGAACGTTAGTGGTGGGTAATTTGCCTGAATTGTCGACCAGACATTCCGGTCATTGGCAAAGCATACTATAAGATCAGGAGGATATTTAGTCAGTTGACCTTGTTCAACAAATTGACTGTAGTCTCCGTCAAAAGCATGAGGAATATGAGCGGTAGTAGCTAAAAGCTCCTGACAGATCTGAGCTTTATTGGTCTGCTGCTCTGCGTGCTGGGCAGTGAACAATAAACTACTACTCAAATTAGGGTAATCGACTGGATCAAAATCGATGAAATGAATGGTAGAGCGCCAGTTTGTTAAACTTAGTAAATAGGCAAACGAAGAGCCGATCGCACCACAGCCTACCTCATAAACTCTGCCCAAATCAAAGGTATCCGGGTAGGATGCATCAGACAAAGTAGAATGGTCCTCGCTGTGTTCAAAGTCGAATAAGGAGTACCAACTGCTGAATCGATCCGGCTGAGCTTCCCCAATCGCTCGTCGAAATACCTCCGCCACACCCAGGCAGGCCGCGAAGGCGGGGCCAATTGGATTGTGCTTATTATACGTTAATTCGGAAACAGAACTCCGGCCAGATCCAAAACCAGCCAGCCAGCCTGATCCATCAATCCAAATTCCGTTATTTAGATGATCAACTTGTTTATTTTGACCACCTATGAACAGGTGGTAATCAGGCGTCCCCTTTACCTCCGCAGTGACAGTAAAATTCCCAAACGGATTAGCCTGACGGTACAAATCTTCCAGCAGGTCATTCAACGATGCACTTCGATTTGGGAGCAATAAGGGAGCGTCGGGACAATTCAGGTAAACCTGATTACACCAGCGGGAGAGGATGTTCACTGACAAAAGCGTCATGATCTGCCCTTCATAGGTAGCGGCTAGCTCCGGGCCAACGGTGACCGCAACACTACAATCCTGATAGCCTGATCCTTGAGGTCCAACTATCTTTAGGGTGCGATCATCACGCCTGGTTAACCAATCTGACTTGTTCATAATAGTCGACTCGAAAATCCTGAAAAACAAATTCTAAGCTATTCTCCGTTACGGCAAAATGCTTATTAACGTACGTTTTTGACAACCGCATAAAAGCATCATTCTCATAGCGATGAATACCGCACTTGATTAAGGGTAGCATGGTATTGGTACAAAAGTCAGGCACGACAATTGATAGCAGCCCCTGGCATTTAAAGGCAGCAGCTCTGTCGTCGGTCAGGGAATGCCCAACCCATTTACCTGGATGGGTATGTACTTGCCCCAGATGAATAAGGCCAGTATCGCAGAGAAATTCAACTACTTTGGCATTGGCTTGATGCCCAATCGTAATATTGAAGGGAGTAGCCATGGCATCGGGTGCAATTACGGCCGTAATTAGACAGGTATTTTCCAGCTTTTTTCCGGCCCAGTATACAATTCCTTCTGAAGCAGGTTGTAAATGGCTGTACTCTTTTAACACAGTCTGAGTCGTCGCAACTACCTCGTTTGAAATCAGGTATTGTATCGAATCTACAGGAGTAAAAGCTTTTCCCCTAACCGAATAATTATTAATTTTTCTGCATCCGGCCATGATAATACGTCTTGTAAACGATTCGGGCATTAATGGCTTGCAGGACTGCCTGCACGGTTTGCAGGCTACCCGTATACGCATTGTTTTTCCAGCCAGTAAGGTTCCAATCTGCATGGACCCCGGAAAATCCGCCATACGATTTTCTGGAACAGGGATGGCAGATAATTGGATGGGTATGAAAAAAATTACCATCCTTAGTTAAAGGATAAGCTCTTCTGATACCCATTTCCCCGCTGACTGGATCTATAAAGTCAAGTAGTGGAGGCAATTCCGGGTAGTTATCGAATTTAAAGTAAAGGATGTATACCTCCTCGTCAATCGGAGATGTGATGCGAACAGTGAAGGATAGGTCGTTTTCATCGATCGAAGAAATGACCCATCCAAACTGTTCGGCATCCTCTTCACAGGCTTGTAATTCCTGCCGAATTGTCGCTATCGAAATGGCCGGTATGACACTCATGCCGCTTTACCCAAATCAGTGAATACCAGTACAGCTCCATCTTTTAATCCGTAACTGACAATCGGTCTCTGCGGCATGAACGGATCATCGGAACTCCCTTTCAGGCGGAGTTCATACGTGCCGTCTGCGGAAAAATTAAAATGAGCCTTCACCGCCTGGATAATATCCTGGATGGTCTGGTTCTTATCAAAGTCCCGGACAAACTCCCCTTGGGCGGTCTGAATTTTTACAGTAATCGTCTGATCACTGGAACCAGGGCTGTTCGGCCCCTGTTTCGGATGTTGGTTTTCGTTCATTAGCTGTCAAAAATTAAAAAATTGCAAACCTATTTTACCACCAGTGCTATACACTCAAGGCGTTAGTAACGAGAGCTGACCAGCCTGCGTCTTAACACAACGACTCGCTGATGGTGCGTCAAAACTAAGAACCCCACCAATTTATGTCAAGTATTACCAAAAAAAAAATTGTAAAATATTGCCAAATTCGAGTAGATCAATTAATTTTTAACACTTTTGTATTCGGTAAGCCGTTGTAAGAAAATATGTTGGCTTCAAACCATGACTGAAGTAGAAAAGGAAAATTTTCATCGCCTATTAGGGGATAACATCCGCAGGGAGCGTGAACAGGCTAATCTTAAGCAGGATACACTTGCCGCCAGAATCGGATTATCCCGAGCTTCCATCATTAACATTGAAAAAGGCCGCCAAGCTCCACCCGTCTATCTCATCTGGGAAATCTCCAAGGTATTAGCCGTTCCTATTCAGAAGTTGTTCCCCACGCAAGAGCCGGATCTATGCCAAACGAAACCTCTATTGGCGTTAGATGATAAAGTTATGAAGTCTCTGGAAAAGCATTTTGAGCCCAGCGAAACGTCTATGGAGAATGTAAAGAACTTCCTGTTATCAGCAACTTTCCGTTAACCGCCAATATGTATATTAAACGTATTGAAAACCTGGCATGCTCTATCCTTCAAAAGCTGGATATAGGCGAGATCCCCATACCTGTTGAATTGATTGCCGAACGAAGAGGGCTACAAATTAGGCCATATGATTTAGGTACCAATGTTTCTGGCGTTCTTTTTCTCCGTGAAGGGGTCGGTATTATTGGCTATAATCCAAATGACTCTTATGTGAGACAGCGGTTTACGATTGCTCATGAGCTAGGCCATTACGAACTGCACCGGGCAGAGGGCGAGTTATTTGTGGACAAAGTGGATCAGGCCAAACAAGTTTATATGAGGAACGAAGATTCAGCCAGCGGAGAATTTAAACAAGAAAGAGAAGCCAATGCGTTTGCTGCGGCCATACTAATGCCAGAGAATTTACTATTTTCAGAATTGAAAAAAATTCAATTTGATCTTAATGATGAAGCCGCTTTAAAAGAATTGGCAAAACAGTTTAACGTAAGTCTCCCAGCCATAACCTACCGGCTTTCAAACTTGGGCCTGTTCTAGTGAAATTCTTCAATAATCCATTTAAATGATGTTGCAACTATGCAGCCCACTAGTGCTCATGAACAACGAATGACCACCCTACTATGTCAGGCTATTCAACAGCGGCAGGTTATCCGGATCAGGTACAATAATAAATGGCGGACCGTTGAGCCTTACCTAGTAGGCCGGCACAATGATACGGATAAGCCGACGCTACGGGCTTATTACGTGGATGCTCCCTTCGAGGATCAATCTTCTCAACGGCAACATTGGCGGCTGTTCACTGTAGCGAAAATAGAAGCAATAGAGCAAACAACCAGTACGTTCCGGATACGAGCTGATTATGACCCGGTAGATGATAATATCTTACGAGTTGACTGTCGGGCTTAGTCATTGACGTACCGTCAAAATACGTTACCAGTTTTCTGCATAGCCAGACTTACGACTTGCCTTTCTTTTTCTTCTCGTCCTTAAATAATAAAACCAGTCGCTCTGGTATGGCATAGGAGTTTGTTGGCTCAAACTTTTGGAGCAGCTTCGCATTGAAACCCGAAAAGTCCTTGTCCATGAAACTCCGGATAGACTTCTTCATTTTGAGCCGCTTTCCAGGATAGAATACCTCCTCGTTGAATTCGGTGTCAAAGAACTCGCTATCTTCCGAATAGGCGTTAGATAGCTTTAACACATAAAAGCCTTTGCTTTTCTTATGGCTTAGGTCCCAGAATGTTAGATAATTATACGTCAGCTTGGCAATACCCAGTTCGTATTCTTTAAACTTGACTGAATGCCGTAAATAGTAGCCTGGTTCAGCATCTACTCCATCCATGGCTAATTCCATTTTGGAATAATAACGGTAAAATCGCTCGTATTCGAACGGCAATACCCATAATACATAAACACCCAATGAATGGTATAGCGATGTACGTCGGTACACGTCAGCAACTGTGAGGGAACTGGCCTGCACTTCAATGGCTACTTTACTTTTCAGGGTTTCAAAATAGACATCAGCCCGCAAAATATCCTTTAGCCGATGCTCCACATCAACAAATTGAATTGCTCTCTCCCACTTTGTTTTCAGATGCCTGTAGATATCCAGTTTGATTTTCATATGCACCTCGCTTTCCCCGGCATTGTCGCAGTTGGTTAGGCGCTGATGACGAAAATAAGCAATCTTCTTTAATCCTTTATTGAGAATGACTATTGACTGGCAGTCTGGACAATGGTAGGTATGGGTACCCTTCTCTTCATCATCGGCCAGTACCTTTTTCTGATCAGAAAGTCGAATGGCACTCAGCATGTTTATTATGAAAAGCCCCTCATTGGTCAATGAGGGGCTTACAGTCAAATGAAAACTTTTTTACGTGTCGATCTAAAAGGAATCTGTATCCTTTAGCGGACAACGACTACCTTTTTCGCTACAAGCTTGTTACCCGTTCTCAACTGAACGATGAGCAGACCAGGTGCTTTATTCGGAAGGGCCACCTTCTCGAAATTCAACCGGTTGCGCCCCGCAGCAACCTTCATACTCATTCGTCGGCTTGGTATGTTTGGGGGCAAAGCGGGCTGAAGTGGACAAGACAAAGATTAATGCAACTGCAAAGAAGTACGATAGAGATTTACAATTCATTGAGTTTAGTTGTTACGGTATAGTGTTTGGAGAAGCTGAGTGCGATATAGCCCACCGAGAAGTCATTGACCTGATTTGCTGTCACTATACATAAATCTGTTTCCTGAACACAAGCAGGCTAAGGATGGCTTTTTAGAAAAACCTCCGTTTAGATAACAGAAATAGGTAGTGATTTACCGCCGGCTCTAAGGCTTTACTGGCTTCAATAAATTAAGGACTTGGTTCTACAAGTGAAATTATTGTTGCGAGCGTAAAATAAGACCAGCAGAAGTATAGATACGACTGGAAAGGGAACCCTGAGCGGGCGTAATGAGCAAATAGTAAAGAGCTTTCATGTATAAGTTACGGTGCAAAATCAGCCACAAGGATAAATACAGAAATTTACGTATGCAAGTAAGTTAATTATAAAATTTAAGAATATTTTATTAAGTTATTGAATCTCATTAGTTTATTGAAAATTGTTTTAATTAACATATGGCAAACAAATAAAGCCAATAATTAAAGTAATCTACCTATAAATATGGTTGTGTTCCATAGAGTAATACATGTACCAATTCAACATTGAAGCAACGAGCCTTGCCAGTATGTAATACCCTAACAGCTAGATACAAGTAGTGTAATGAGGTTAAACATGGTGGAGATAATTTACCACTAAATCTCAGTAATCGGCTCGGATAAGTTGCTGATGAATGGGCTTCACCTGTAGATAGTGTTGTCGGTTACGATCAACTGCCAATGTACGATATGAGTTGCTCGGCTCATTCAGAGACGAAGTCGCTGCAGCACCTCAACTAAACTAATCATCTGCTCCGGCCTCCAGAGATCAGGCCGTTTTCTACGACTGTAATACGAATCTTGTGAAATATCGGCCTGTTCCAAAATAAGGCGCAGGTAATGGGCATTTCCCAGTCTTTGATTCAGAGACTCCTGCGCCTGCTGAAACGCCAGTAGACTTTCTCGGTCCTCCTCACAACCCAAGGTATTAATAAGCCGATCGACATCTTCGGTCGTTAACGGACGATGTCCCATACGCTTCAGGTAGACACTCCCCGCACTGCCGGATAACAGCTCGTCCGAGGCTGATGATGCCAGTTCATTAGCCTTTTTTCGAAGGGTAAGGTATTTCTGTGCTGCCTCTACTATCTGCTCGTCAGTAGTTCCCAGTTCCGCCATACAATGCCTTATGTCTGTATTTGCTGGGAACAATATTACAGAATTTGCATCCATTTCTCTGTCAATTATTGTAATAGGAGGTTAACAGGGTCAGCAAACAGAGGCTGGCCTTCTCGGCGTTGGAAAGGGGACGAAAGTCTCTTAACGCATCCACGTCCAGCAGGTTGTTGATTTCCTGGAGTGAACTAGCCAAGGCTGAAGTGTCAAGCGCCTGAGCTGGCAAGGCATTGCTGCGCTGCCAAACCTGACGATTCCGGAACTGTCGGGCGCAATAGGTTTCGTGGTAAATATGCCACCAGGCTTTCACCAGAACACGCAGGTGCATCGCTGGCCGGCGGCTAAAGACAACGGGTACGTTGCCAAACGCCCAGCGCCTGGCCAGCTCCACCTCCACGGAGTTGAACAGGATTTCAATTTGTAGCTGCTCTTTCATCGCGTTTAAATTTCTACCAGGATGGGCTTATTAACCGGACGGTACTGCTCGTTAAGCAGAGCCGCATTAATAAAGCTGGTCTTCACATTTATCTCTGACGTACAGCCATACCCGTTATGGATATGCCCAAATACGTGAAGCATTGGGTTAAGCAGGTTTACCCGGTCGAGTAAATCCTTACAGCCAACGTTATCCCCCGTACGGACGGACCCACCCCGCCCTATCACCTCATCAAGGATACCAAACGGAGGGGTATGGGTTATCAGCACGTCCGTGTTCTGGGGGATCATATCCCAAAGCGCCTGCGCCGGCTCTCCCCGTCGGTACATGAAAGGCCAGTTCATAAACTCGGGCGAATAGCTGGATCCGTAGAAATTCACCCCGTCAATGCCGATGCTTTCGTGGTGCAGGTACCAGATGTTATACCTGGCCAGCAAGTTGCGTAACGTTGCCATATACGAAGCCTCAGCTTCTAGAATGCGGTCATGGTTGCCACCTACGAAGAGTTTATGCGGGATGTGTTTAAAATCCCTCAGCCAGGTAAGAAATTCTTTCAGATTAGGAAAACTACCATCGGCGGTGATATTGCCGGCATGGATGAGCACGGCCGCATCAATCGATTGAATCTGGTCCGTGAAATGCGAGTGCTGGCCATGCGTGTCACTAATGCAAAGTATTTTCATAAGGGTATTACGAATTAAGGATAAGTTGTTCCAATAAAGCGCCAAGGCGTGCAGCACAATACCTGTTTACCGTTTTGTTCCTGCCAGTGCCAACGTTGAGGATAATAGATAATATAAGGGTCACCGGACGGGCCTGACTCAATCAGTCTTTTGTATGCTTGTTCCGGATTCATAATGGTAAGAAAACAGTATATATTTTGTATTCAGGTACCGACCGTACGACGTCCGCATTTATGTCGGTACCTGAATCAGTAGAATAATTGTAATTGCTCGGTTAAACCCACGGCCTTCGGAGTCCGTACCTGGTTCAGCCATTCCTCCTTCTCAATGATTGTCTGCCACAGAGCAAAGAATGGCTCCAATTCTGACCGTAGCAGGTACTTCGCCACGTCCGGATATAAGCGAAGGGTTGTGTCTGATCTTGCGGCTACGAGTCTAATTGCGGCCTCTATACACTCTTCTTTGGTTGCATAATGAGGGTTGCTGGCTCGGATGTTATGATCCTGGTTATGGTAGAGATAACCCCTCGGGTCATGACATGGTAAAAGGCCTACCGTGTGGTAACAGCCGTTTCGGCTGCCGCAGTCGGTCACATGGCCAAACCAGATATTACAGCCAAAACGCCACCCGGCTGGGAAGTGCCGGCCATCCTGCCAGGCGTGGCGACCGGTACGCCGGGGCGGCCCGGCATCTTCCCAATAACCGTAGTAGATTTCAAACACAAAGGTAACCGGCCCCGCAGTACGGTGGGGTTATCACAAAGCGGGTCGTTGCTGGATATCCAGCTATACTTCGTTTTCTTCATGGCTCAGACGAAAAGTTCGGCCTGGGCAGCCTCACCCTGCATCACTGCGGCCGACGTACCCGAAGGGTCGAAAACTCCTCGTTGCGCGTAGAGACTGAACTGAATTAGCTCCGAAATGCCGCAGGTCAAATCCCCTTGAGTATAGGCAGCATGAAAGTAGGCTTGCAGCGGCCGACAGCGTAGAAACTTGCCGTTAGCCCGATGAACAGTTGTTTCCAGATGCTTCTTAAATTCCTCCGGATTCTCCACCGTTACACACTCCAGTGCTTTGAGTTGCTTTTGCAGGTAATCCTGAAGCTTGTTTTTAGGGTGCTGGTAATTGGTAATCTTGGCGAAATACATAGCTGTTGAGTTTTGGTTAGTCGGTATCCTCCATATTCATCCACTGGGCATCCTCCGCGTCTCATTGCTGTTGCTGCAACGCCTGTTTCAGCCGGTCCCGGTGTTCAATCAGAAAGTCAGTAATGTCAATTTCAGCCTCGAACGATTCTCCGTTTTTACCCCACTTGGCAACGAAGTTCTGCTTGAAATCCTGATAGAGCGCCTGGGCAACGTGCTTGTTGCCAAAGATGTTCAGACAGATCATCAGGGCAGCCTGCGCGGGACCGCTCCCACCGTAGCCCCACGCCGGGCCATCTGGACTATGATTCCGAATGGCCTGACTGTCGGCCAGATTCGTTAACTCCTTTCCGTCCACATACAGATGATTGTCGCCCAGACTGCGGCAGGTGCCTTTAATGGAAAAGGCTGTTTTCTCAAGGGTGAATTCGGGTGCTTCCATGTTCTATGCACGGATCATGAAACCAGTTGGGCCTTCCAGGAGGAAGGAACAAAGCCACTGCGCTGAATGCCCTTCAGCAGACGTTGGTACTTCTTACGACCACCTTCGATGCAGCCACGAGTTGCCGATGCCTCAAAGTAGAACACCTCATAGGGGGCTTTCTTCTGGACACCCAGCAGCACAAACCGGCTGGCCTTGGCTACGCCGTCAAGGTAGAAGGCTGCCTGCCGGTCGTAGGCGTACTGCTCACAGGCACTCAGGAACTCGCCGTAGCCTCGGGCGCTGGTGGTCTTCACATCGACAATCAGTTCGGTAGCCTCTACCCAAATGTCGGTTTGGCATTTACAGGGCAGGCCAGTCTGGGGATCGTCCCAGAGCCAAACCTGTTCAACAAGACCTGTTTCCAGTACCTTGCTGGCAAAGCGGTTTTGGCATACCGAATCCCGCATGGCGTACAATGGCTTTCGGGTCGCCTGAGGAATAGCCTGCGGCTCGCTGCCTTCCAGCAGCAGGGCGTGAAACAACGTACCAAAAACCTGCGCGGCCTGAAATGACTTCTCGGGTTTAGTCGAAAAAAGCTGATTGCGGTATTCGGTTAGGTCTGAGTTGGCGTATCGGGGTAAGCTGCGGTAATCCATACGGGGAGAAGGATAAGGCAGGTCAGAGGCTCGCTGACCTGCCGAATGATTAGAAGGAAAGGATAGTAAAAAAGGGTTGCGTGTGAATGTTGCCCAGCCAGCGTACCTCGTCGCGCACCTGGTCAAGGCTCATCTGCGGCTCAATGGTTTCGCCCTCGTCGTCCGATCCGGCCAGCAGGGCAATACCATGAATGGGCTGGCCATAGCTGCCGAAGGAGAAGGCGGGTAGTTGCGGCTCAACGTACAGGGCATCATCGTCCACAATTAAGGCATCGCCGTTACCCTGCCGGGCACAGAAGTCAATGCAGCGGCAATTAATAATCCGGTACAGGTCAGTCAGGGACGCGCTGGTTTCAACGGGTTCAATCGTCTGCGTCGTTGGGTCAATTTTGATAAGCCTCATCGGAGTTAGCAGTTAGAGAGAAAAATAACAGCCCGGACTTTCCCCCGCCGGGCCAATCGGGTCACTCACTCAATGCATTTTCCGGCAGACCGGACAGAGTAGACGGGCCTTCTTGCGATTCTTCAGCTTGCGTTCAAGGTCTTTGCCTCCTGCCCATTCGCGCACAATGTCAAAGGCAATCCCTAGTCCTACGGCATGAGCCAGCAACTTGGCTCCCTTCTTCTTGCGGTGGTAGTACAGACGGGCTTCCACGTTTGCCGCCCAGCCGATGTAGTGCTGAGCGTGACCCGCAATCGGGGTTTCGAGGTGAATCAGATAAACCGTGCCTTCCATGTCTTCCACCGCCTTGATTAACAGTAGAAAGATACACCCTTTTTACACAAAAACCAAATAAAATATAAGGAAAAAATGTAAAAAATGGATTGTTTTTGGATTACGTTAAGGCTGTACCCGCAACTTTTGTCCCCTTTCCCACTTAGTTCATTACCTTTGTGGCCATCGAGGTCAGGGGCAACCCTGTCTCAAACGCTTTTAATTAACAAAGCAGAAGCCAGCCCAAGTGGGCTGGCTTCTCTCATTGGTGGCTATTCCTCCGCTACCGGCCCTTCCGGTAAGGCGGCTGGTGGTTCGGGCAATCCTTCCCCGTTCGCATAGGGATGGTAGTAATTATGGGCGGTGGTGATGTTGGCAATGTCGCTTAAGGTTTCCTGCCGGAAAATCGGCGTTTCCTGCGCGAACTGCTTTAACTCGCTGGTTCGCTCCACGTCCGCCATTTTGT
The DNA here is from genome assembly GCF_039541915.1 of Nibrella saemangeumensis. Taxonomy (NCBI): domain Bacteria; kingdom Pseudomonadati; phylum Bacteroidota; class Cytophagia; order Cytophagales; family Spirosomataceae; genus Nibrella; species Nibrella saemangeumensis. Next base: position 28,033 of record NZ_BAABHD010000031.1, on the reverse strand, counting down.
AGCTGAACGTGGCGATGTAGTACACGCCCTTCGGCTGGACTTTGGTGTTCTCCTTCTTCTCGGCTACGGCAGTAATCACCACATCAGCCAGCGTCAGATCGTCATAGAACAGGGGTTCAATCAGCCGGTAAATGTTGTCTACCGAAAAGCCATGAAACAGCACCGCTGATACGGCCCCCTTCTCGTCAATGAAGAACAACTCGGCCCAGTTCTTCACGCCCATGTTCAGAATGTTATCCGTGAAGATGCGCCAGGCAATCGGCTGGAAGGTGAGCGAGCGGCCGTGCGACGGACCGCCCAGCTTCTCGGTGCCGTTGATGTTGAATACACCTTCCTTGGCATCGAAGCGGTACTGCCGGGGATGCCCTTCGAGGTACTTGTACTTGTTAACTACCTGCCCTGCTGCGTTTAAGCTCTGGTAGGGCTTCAAGGTGTTTGCGGTTGTTTCCGCTGCGGACGTGTTGGGCTTTGCCATAAAGAGTAAAAAGGTTGGAATCGGTCGGCCGAAGCCGGGGGATAAAGAAAGCGGCCCGGTCTATGCCCGCCGGGCCATCGGGCAACTGGTTACCGGTAGGACTCTAAGACCTGTTCAATCATCTCGTCGTACATCTCCTGAGAGATAGCGTTAGCGGGAAGCTCCACGCCGTTCAGTCGCACCTTCGTAATCTCAACCTCCGGCCCGTAACCGGGATAATCGTAGTCGGCTGGTTCGCCGGGAGTGTAGCTGTACTCAAAGTCAAAGGGTACTTCTTTTTCCAGTGTCATCGGTCTCAAACGCTTGATTAACAGTATTAATATAGCCCTTTTTTACATAAAAAACAAAAATAAATACCGGAAAAAACGTAAAAAAAGGGACGAGAAGAAGTTGCTTTTTTGGCGCGTCGTCCTAACCTTTTATCCCCTTTCCAAAAGATGTTCAGAAAAAAAGGTGCTTGAATTGATGGCAGGAGATCGATTCCTCTTGAGGTGTAAGAAGCAGGGCAGTTTATATAAAGGAAAACCCCGCCTGGCTACGAGCGGGGTTGTTCAGTCAGAAAGGATGCTGTTTCGCCTGGGGCGTTCCGGCTGCCTCAGCATTTTACGCTGCCGGCTCCCGCTTGTTAGTACCAGCCATGCCGCTGACCAGCATCATCACCGTATTAGCTTACGCCTTTCTGGCTGTGTGTTGAGGTAAATGTACGAGATTTCCCTTGGTGGAGACTATTTCTTCTTTTTCGTCTTTGGCTGCGGTGGATTCTGGAGCAACTGCCGTCGCTTCTCGAATTCTTTCCGCTCCAGGGCGTATACCTGGCAGGTCGCTGGATAGGTTTCGCTCATGGATTTGACGAGCTTTTCAATGCGGCCAGTGTGGGTAAAAACCTTCGGCTCCTCCTGGCTGGGCTGATCCATGGGCACCATTTTGCCCGGTACGCTGAGGTAGTATTCGCGGCCAATAGCATCGGCCAGGTTAATTACGAATGCCATGGTAAAATAAGTTGAAGCGAAAAGTTAACTCAAGCGTTAATTTCTAGATAAAGGGGTCGGAAGTTATCCCACCCCTTAGCGACGGTACCGCGTAAACGTTACATCAAATCCGGGCTGGCGTTTTCCTCGCTGCTGTTCTCCGTATCCGGCTTTTGCAGGATTTTCCGACGGTTGTTAAACTCGGTCTGCTCGAGGACATACAGTTGGCACGTAGCCGGATACCTGTCGCGCAGTTGCTCCATTTTCTTCGCTGCCAGTTTGTAGTTTTTAAACTCTTGAGGCTGCTGCTCCCCTGGCAACGATAGCTTACACATGCTTCCATCAGCGGCCAAAAAGAATTCCTGGCCACCCCCATCTTCAAGGTTTATGACATAGATCATTGGTGCTGACTCCGGGTCTAGGATTGGAGTCTCAGCAAAGGTAAGCGCCGAAACCCCATTCACTTCCACATAACCGGTCAGGCTCAGCGGATAGATCATAAAGTCAGTGTAAAATTTCTCGTTGCCTGAATAGGTAATCTCTTGTACGTGGGTGATGGAGCCGCCGAAGCGGGCGGATTGGTTCAGGTCAAAAGTGGCAGGCAGTAATTCAGTCGGGACCAGATACGCAGAGCAATACGGCAACTTGTCCTCTTCAAAAATTATCTCCTCAGCCTGCCGGCCAAATCCATATTCTTCCATCACCGTTAAAAAGAGGTCGAGGTCCGTAAACTTTAGCGCTTCCCGTTTCATTACAGTTTTCGTTTAAGCTGGCGATCTGGTTCCTGATTTTTGATCACCGGTCTGGCGTCCGGATTCAGGGGCTGTTTCTCCTGGCGAAGGCCCCCCGGTTCTTGTACATTTCTGGCCTGCCTTTCAAGCTGAATCGCCTGGCTGAAGGCAGGTGTTTGCTCCGTCATTACGCAGACTCCCTGCTCCAGTTTAATCTCCGCCTGCGTTTTAAGAAAGCCGAACGGCTGACGCTCGACGAGCAGGAGCCAGCCGGTAAACTTATCCATTTCGGCCAAGTTCCGCACCTGCTGCAGGGAGCGGGCCATCTGAATCGCCGAATTACCGTTCAACAGCACGTTGCCGACATCGTTCTGAATAGCATAGCGAAACTTATTGCCTACCTTGACTGCCTTGGTCAGGTCCAGGTTAAAGTCTTTGCCGCAGGATTTATCCAGGGCGATCTTTTTCTCCATCTGAGTCACCTCCAGCAACAACCGGCTCATCATCGACAGGGCCTGGGCTGACTCAGGGATGCTAATCTGAAACTGCTGGCCACTGCGGCCGATGTTGATTAGTTGAGCGCTCAGCTCCTTTTGCCCAAGCGCGTCACCTTCCGAGCGGACAAACTGAGCCTGCACATTTTTGTTGAACAGGTCGATTCGCTCCAGGATTATATCGCGGCCGGCTTTGTACTTTTCCTCCTCCGGAAGCAGATACGCAACGCGCTCGGGCGAGGCAACCGTTGCTGTCAGCGGAAAGCGGGTAGCCGTAAGCTGCTGGACAAACTGAAGATCAAACCGGTGACCCTTGGCATCGTTATCAAAGCCCAGCCGGATCTGCCAGTTGTCGGTTTTCTCAAAGGAGCCGATATACCGGGTAATGGTGTTAACCTGCTGGCCGGTGAGCTGGCCACCGGTTGAGAAATACACCGAATCAAATGCCTCATCACCCCGGATGCTGCGTAGCTGCCGGTGGGACAGCACATCGACGGCGCTTTCCATAATGTGGAAGTAAGTTGCTTTCGGCGGAGGGTTCGACACAAAAACGCTACCATAACGGTCGCTGCCTGGTGCGTGCAGTTTGATACTCTGATTGCGGAGCTCCAGTCCGGTGACCTCGGTCGACAACCCGTTGTAATACGGAAAGGCCACGTTGGAGAATGTGATGTACTTCCGATCCGGATTCGCCTTCACCGATTGATACGGTTCGGTATGCCCGGTTTCCGGATTCAGGTAGGCAATCTGGGCAACAATTTTTCCGGCGAACTCCGGTCGCTCCAGCGTTTGCGGGGCAATCTGTCGGGTAGTCAGATAGTTTTGGGGTTCCAGCGGCCTGATGTCGAACTGCTCCTTGGTGAAGGGCTGTTTGGTGCCTGGCTCGGAGAGCCGACCGGCCATTTTACTGTTCTGGCTGACCTGGTCCGGATCAATTTTCAGGTAGTCATAGAGCACCGCCGTGATGTTTCGGAACTCATGTTCACCCGGCCGGTTGAAAGTGGAAAACACGGTCGACAACCGGTTACGGATAAAATCGATAATGGTGCCGGAATCCGAGAAGTCACCGGCCCGCTGATAGACCTGCTGGGCAGCATCCTGCGGGTTCTTGATGATAATTGTGTCTTTGTAGCCCGGGTGCTCCAGAACCGGCCGGCTGCGGCCTTTGTGAGGCAGCGGCTCATAGCCGTACTGCACAGCCAGTTCGATAATCGATACGTTCGACCGCAGTTCCTGAACGGGAATTAGGTTAGGGAATCGCTCCTTTAACTCATCAAACTTTGTCATTGGGATGGTGGAAAATTACCCGAGGTGATGCTTAGTGGTTTTTGATACGTTCTGGTCGGGCTTCTCCTCTAACAATTGCTGCATCTGCTCCCGCTGAAAATGGCTGACGGTGGTTTGACCGGTGGCCACCTCCTGGCTTTTGGTCAGGTCGGTTTTGGCTCCTTCGTTATTCTGTGCCAGTTGTTCCCGGTATCGCTGATCCGGACGAAGCTGAACGCCTATGGGGCTGATGTCGGTGAACTGAAGTTCTTTCTGGGCGGCTGAAATGCTGACCGTTGCCGTGAAGGATTCCCCCTGTTTGTCGAGCAGGCCGCTCAGCCGAATAGCATGGCCGTTGGCGAGTTGCAGTTGCTGATCGCGCGTCAGGTCAATACCCAGCAGCTTGGTCGGCAACATTTCCGGCCGCAGCCGCCACAGTTCGACGGTATTGGTTTGCGTATCGACCCGAAGATACGTCGGCACGTAATCGCCTTTGTCGGCCAGTAACAGCGGCCGCGATAAGGCGCCCTCTTCAGCCAACTCTTTTTTCTCCCTTTCCGACAGCTTTACGCCACCTACTTCATCGGGAATCGTCAGGCTGCGCAACGCCGGCGTAATGCGGATATCCGGGCCATTTTCCGTCAGGATAACACGCAGACGTCCTTCCATCTTCAGTTCATCGGTTAGCCAGATGGTGGCCAGGTCGGTCTGCTGGCCGCTGTAAAGCGCTTTTTTTAACTGAGGGAGTTTATCCAAGTGCTCCGGAGGATACCCCAGTTGCGTGAGCTTTGCTTCAATTTGAGCTTGGTAAGGCTCCAGCTGCCGGCGCATAACGGCCGCAGCTTCCTCGGCACTTAAAAAGTTGTCACTCTGGGCGAATTGCCAGGCCTGCTGTCCCTGCAGGGGGGTGGGTGCGATGTTGTCATAACCATCAGCCTGCTGCCGGGCGTATTGTAAGGATTTTTCCATGGATATACGCAGATGTGATTAGTGATTACTAACTACTACTTCGGTAAATGTAGGAAATTCATTTATCCTAAATACACATTCTGCATTTTTGTTTCAAAAAAAACACACATGTAGCATATACTTGTTTTTTGGACACCCAAACGCTTGCGTGTTGGAGGAGGAAACTGTTGCCCAAATCGCCTTTCAGCGGCCATACAACAAAAAAAAGCCCATTTCCGTGGGCTTTTCTGAACAGGTAGTGGTTCGCATTATGAGAGGTCGAACTCAGCAGGCATTGGCGTATCCGTTTCGGCCGACGGAATAATTTTATCCTCAAGGGGAATGTATCCCATTTGTCGAAGCTGCGTGCTCAGCTCGCGATACTCGCTCTCCAGACGCTTGCTGAATTTTACGACCATGTCGTTAATTACCAACAAATCATTGCCGGATGGTACTACCATGGGGGCGTTGCTGTTATCGGGCAGTAGAATCCAATCCAGATTGTAGCCTTGCGATCGGTAGAAAGTCAGCACTGTGATCAGAGTCTCCCAGCTTCCTTTGCCGGACTCTAGGCGCTGCATCTTATACGGAGGAATACCCGCCCTTTCGGCAGCATCTATCAAGGTAAGGTTCGTACCCAATCGCTCGCTTAGGTGGGAGCGGAGACTAACTAATCGCTGTGCTACAAGGGCTTCGATCATTTCTTGTATTTGATATTAAGGCGCGAAACTTCCGACTGAACAAGATTGGCAATATCCTCTTTAATTTTCAAGTAATTCGCCTGGACTTTTGCATCCAATCCCGAATTCTGAGGGGTGAAATTAGTAAAGTTGGGTAACTCCCGAACCTTTTGTTCGCTTTTGAAGTCGGCTTCGTCAATGGTTACCCGGGCGTGAAAGGCTTTGCGTTCACTTTCTTGACCGGCATTATCGGCCACAACACCGACTACCCAGCCCTGAGAAAGCATACCGATTTTGGCAGCCGGTGCCATGAAGTTCAATTCGGTCGATATGCCATGCGTAGTGTCTTCCGACTGAATGTTCAAACTCTGCTTTCGCTGAACATTTTTACCTAGCCGGTTCTGCATGGCCTCGGCCGTCTGGCCCGTCACCTGGCCACTGATGACGTTGCCACAGGTATTCTTGATGGTATCAGCTTCGATTTTACCGTAATCTTTCTCCAGCTGGGAGTAGTCCTGCATGCCGATGGTGACGGCTACCCGGTTGCTGCGGCCGGTGGCAATCAGCTTGGCGATTCCCTTGAAATAGATAGTGGGCAGCTCATCGACGACAATGGATGAAGGATGCTGCTCTTCTTTGTTAATCAGGCTCAGGATCCGGAAATTGAACAGGCCCAGTGCTGCACCGTAGGTGTCTTCCAGTTCGCCATTGTTGCCCAGGCACAGAATCTTGGGAGCCTTCGGATTATTAATATCCAGCTTGAAGTCGTTGCCGCTCATCGTCCAGTACAGCGCCGGGCTGGCCAGCCGTGCTAATCCGATTTGCGCCGATGATATCTGACCTTCCAGCTGGTCCATGGCTCCACCCTGATAAGCCGAGGCAAAGGGAGCCATGTAGGCGGCAATGTCTGGCCGGTCCATCAGGATCGGCAATAGCTCCCGGTAGTTGCGACTGACGAGCTCCACCAGGTGTGGGAAGGTGCAGTACTGGCCCTTGTCGTACTGACGCAAAAACCAGATCAGCGCCGTGACGTAGTTGATTGGCGATTCAATGAAATATTCGCCCTGTTTGGTGATCCACGTTTTGTTGAGGTTCAGCAGTACCGTGCGGGCACTCTGAAAGGCGTGGTCGATCCGGGGCAGGTAATCCGGATGGAGCGGGTTGCACCGATGCGATTTTCGCGGGTCGTCAAAGTTAATGCAGTAAAATTGAATGCCTGCCGGCAGCTTTTTCTGATGGCGTAGCATGGCGTTATAGGCCACCAGTGACAGGGTAGGAAACTTGTAATCATACACGTACATGGAAAAGCCTTTAGCAATGTGCTGACGAATGACGCTGTTGATAATGCCGAAGGACTTACCCGATCCGGGTGTACCCATCACCAGTGTTCCTCGGAAGGGAGCCGACAGGTTAATCCAGCCGCTGCGGGTTTTGCCCTGGTAGATATATTGGGTTGGCAGATTTACGGAGTACTCGTTTTCCAGTTTGCGTTCCTCTTGGGGAAAGGTTTCGTTCTCCTGATTAAAAACATCTCCGCCCAGTTTAAATCCCAGGAGCCGGTTAATGCCCTGTGTCCCCTTTAGCAAATACAGCACTCCGCCCAGCGTCGCTACCAGGTAGACTCCGCTAATGGCTGGCACCGACGTCAGCTCCAGTAGCCACTGGCTGTTCTGGCGTAGCATCAAGGTGCTGCCCAGATAAAGTATCAGTCCAATGAGAATGGCCCGAATGACCTGACCGGCTTTGAGGCTGGTCGACTTAACGCCCCGGCTGGCACTGCCATACGCGCCGATGCAGGCTCCGGCCAGCAGCTTCAGCGTCCAGGGCGTCGCGAATAGTTTAGAGCCACTGGTTAGCTTTCCCAAAATCTGGTCGGATACCGGTGAAGCAAAGCCGTAGCCGGAAAAGAAGCTGTGGAGCTCTACGTAACAGTGCAGCGCCAACAGGATCAGGCCTGCCCATAACAGCATCTCCAGTTGTTTGTTGAGTTCTCGTCTATCGTCTCTCATGACAGTCGTGGTTTTTGACGTGATTTTTTAAGCATTCGTTTCAATTCCTGTTCACCTTCGTGGACACCGTCATCGGCGCTGAGTGCATACAGTAACTGGCGTATCAGATCAGCCTGGCCGTAACTTTCGGTCTCCTGGGCCTGTACTGCCTGCGCCAGCTTTGCTTCCTGGCGAAGGGAAGGGGATTGCGCCTGAAGCGTCGGCGGCCGAAGTGGGGAGTACTCCTCACCCAGAGCCTGTTTCAGTGAGCCTGCCGTAAAGACTTTACCCAGTTCACTGCCGGCATATATAGCGCGGCTTCGAGTATCCAGAAATGAGATGCCAAACAGATTGCCGTCTTTCGTCAGGTGCGGAATCGCCCGTACGTTTATCCTCAGGAGCCGCTGTTGAAAATCATTCCAGTCCCTGCTTTGACTCAGGATTGCATCCGCAGCTTTTCGCAGGCTGCCGGCCCGGTCTCCCTTAATTTTCTTGCCGGCTTTCATCCGGCGCTCGACGACTTCCATCGTAGGCCGGTAAGGCAGACTACTGGCTTTTAACGATGGCCCCACCGCTTTGCCCTCCCCATCTAATGCGGAGTACTTCAGCCCCCGTTTACTGCCATCCAGCACTACCTCCACCGCCTGCACGTTATAGATCTTCAGCAGTTGGCTGTACTGTGCGAACGTGCTAAAGTGAAAGTCTTTCAGTATACTCTGTACCACCGCAGAGACATCCCGTTTTAAATCACCTTCACCGTAGTGAACCGGTCGGAGTTCTGACCGCTGAGGTCGGAGAGCAGCGTGCTCGGCTATCTGCAGACCGAAGTCTTTTTCAATCTGCTGGCGAAGGGTGTTCGACTTTTCCCGCTCGAACTTATCCGAGATTTTCTTGCCGGTTTCGTCCACCCGGACCGAGACAATGTGAATATGCGGGTGCTCGGTGTCGTGGTGCTGATAGACGGCATAAGGCTGACGGCTGTAACCCATGCCCAGCATGTACTGGTCGGCGATTGCCAGCAGATCTTCCGCCGGCACCACCTCCCCTTTCGCCAGCGCCAGGCTTACGTGAAACGTGGGCAGTTTTACCCGTTCGCTCAGGGCGGCCCGGTCTTCCAGTTTGCCGGCAACCATGGATGGCGTGAGCTGCTCCGTGGCCAGCCGGATTCCTTCAAAGTTTCGCAAGGCCAGGCGCTGGGCTTCCCCTTTACCAACCTTCTGTTCGTTGTAGAAAACAGCCCCTGCCGGCGAGCTGCCACTGCTAATCCTCGTAATCATAAACAGGCACATTAACGGGATTAGTTGTGCCACAAACCACGCTCATCATCTGACGAAACTGCGTTTCCAACTGCTGTATTTTGCCAGCCATCGCGGACACTTCGCGTTGTAGATCGTGGTAGTCGGTGGTGCTATTAATGCGCCGGGAAGACTGATTTATATTGACGCCAATGCGCAACAAATCATTACGCATTTCCCGAATTATTGACAGCGCAACCTCCTGATATGTCTCCGTTTCGGTCTTCATGGGCAACGGTTTTTCTAAGCAGACGTAGCGGATGAAGGTCGACAGATTCGGTGTAGCGGTCTTTCCTTTCAATCTCTTGAGCTCCTTATATTCATCGTGACGAAAGCGAACCTGAACGAATCGGTCGCGTTTTTCTTCTTCGGGCTTCTGGGGTGCCCCTCCCCGGTAAAGTTGCTTTTCCATACGTGATTTTGGGTTTAAGCAGGCCGACTTCGGAGGCCTGCAGGTTAGAGCTCGTCAGGTGACGGGCGAATAGTTTTTGTCATGACAAAAACACATCTTGCTTTTGCGGCCACGCAAACTTTTTTAGGGCTGCGTACCGGTTGGCAATCGCGTAAAAATGCACCTATAGGCCTATAGGGCTATAGCTTTATAGGCCTATAGGTCAGCCTGAATCGATACGGGGTTGAATTGGTCTTTGTGACTATAAGGCTATAGCCTTATAGGTTAATAGTCAATCGGTGAGATAGGAAATAGAGACCTAAAGGCATAAAGGCATAAAGGCTTATAGGTATATAGGTCCTTATGCGGTAGGTTGGAGCGCTTCACTAAAGGGCTTTATTTCTCTAAACCTAAATATCTAAAGAGCTTAATTAATAGATACATAGAGGCTTATAACTCTATAGGGCTATAAATATAAAAGTTTAAAAACCTATAGGGTTATAAGTCTATATATAGGCCTATAGACCTTTAGATATAAAAGCCTATAAATTTATAGACCTCTAGTTTTATATTTTGAGAGATAATTATATACTTGCCCCAGTTAATCAAAAACAACCACTTCATGTCTACTCCTACCTCCCAGCCGCCGGCTGAAGGGCCCTATTCCGGCCCGCCTGTCATTCTCGCTTTTGCCACCCAGAAAGGGGGCATGGGCAAAACCACCTTATCGGTTCTGGTTGCTTCCTGGCTGCATTACCGCCGGCAGATTCCCGTTGCCATCCTCGACGTCGATAGCTCTCAGCTGTCAGTCTACAACCTGCGCGTTCGGGAAATCGAGCAGCTCGACGAGGAAACCAAAGAGCGGTTCAATCGCCAGGCTATGGATGAGTATCCGGTCCTACGCGGAGAGCCGGCCGCGATACCTCAGCTACTCCAGCAGATCCCGGCCAACGTTCGCCTGGTGCTGATTGATTTGCCGGGTAACATCGATGTGGAGGGCTACGAAACAGCGCTGGGCAAAGTCGACTACCTGCTGGTGCCGATGGAAACGTCTGAATTCTCGGTCACCACCGGCTTCAGTTACCTGATGGCCATTCGACAGGTTGACCTGCTGCCGGCCGATCGCTGCCGGGTTGTCTGGAACAAGTACAAGGACTCCCGGGATGGTACCCTGGTGGAAATGCTGGAGGAGCGCTTTAAGCAGTACGGATTTACCTGTCTGCAAAGCCGGATCCCACAGCGGGATTCGTATCAGGATTCCGCTAACCGTTCCACCTTGTTTCCGATGCCTACTCAGTACCTGCGTAACTCAGGGCTTAAGGATCTTTTCACCGAAATAGAAAGCCTGCTTCCGGTTTCCACCCTTTCATCACCCGTAGAAAATGACTAAGAGCCGACTATCCGAAGTTGCCAAACAAAACATTACCGATCGTGCCAGCAAATTGGCCAATGGCCTGCTGCCGCCATTGCCAGCCGTAGTAACTCCCGTCCATCAATCGAAGCAGGATCCGCCGGCCACGCAGGTTGATGAGCCGACGCCGGTGGCGACCGCTGACACCGACCAAAGTCCGGAAACAGAACTGGCAACGCCGGTAGTGGGAGAGGAGCCGCCTACAGCGGAAGCCGCCCGGGTAGCGAAATCCAGGACCGAGCGGAGCCGAAAATCAGCCTCCTCCATTGATTTGACGGAGCTCGTTACCCAACCGGCACCTGCTGACCTGCGGTGCACCAAGATGATTATGGTAACCGAGGAGCATCACAAGCTGCTTCGCGATCTGAGTTACCTACACGGTAAACCTATGACGGTTGTGTTGCATAACCTGCTGGAGCCTGCCCGCCAGACGTTTGAACGTGACAAACAGAAAGGAAACTAACCCATGCTCAGTCAATACTCATGGTGGGACTTTGTGAAAGTCATCCTGCTGGTGGCAGTCCCCTATTACGGCTACGTGCTGTGGAAATATTACCGGCAGGACATCCGCGAATGGCTTACCAATCGTCAGCGGCCAGTACCGCCGGCTGAAAGCATTGGTGACGGCGATGACCAGGGACTATACCCGGTGAACGACTATACAGACGACGAAGCGCTGGAACCAGAAGCGTCCTCGGCAACGGCTGCGACTAGTAGTCAACCTCTTCAGGAATCATTATCCCAGACGAGCCAAACACCGGACCAATGGAATAATGCCTGGACTGAATCAGAAGAGGTGGACATCAGCGGACCGGCCGTTGCCACTACCGACGATATCTTTGGTCTGCCCGTAGCGGTAGCCGGTGAGAATCTCCAGGAGCAATCCGTCGATGAGATCATCAGCGCAGCGCAGCGGTTAACGACCAACGACCAGGGTGCGCTGTCGCCGGCCCATCCGGACGATAAACCAGCCGCCCGGATTGCCAAGGTGCTGAACAATCAGCTGGGCCATGATATACTAGGTGATATGCCCTTTAAACGTTAATGAACATGAACCTGATGACACTGGATTTCTGGGGAATCGCCGTGCTGGCCTTATTTGCCAGCCTGCTTTTTGTCGGCTACCGGCTGACGCTCAGGCTAGCCGCCTGGTCGGAAGGACTAATTGGCTCGCTGGTGCAAATGAACCTGCACGGGGTGGCCAGGACTCTGCTACAGGTGCTGATTGCTTACGACGAGCATACATACCAGCAATCCCGGTTCATCTGGTGGAATCAGGTCCGGGTGCGCTTCGCTCTCATGTGGGGCGGCACGCTACTGCTCACCGGCCTGATCCTGCTGCTGCAGATCCGGAGCATCGTCTGGATGCCCGCGGCCGTAGCGTTCATCGTTTATCGGCTGGTAGTAGCCTGGCGAAACCCGACCCGACCGCCGATTCATACGCAGGATCCTGCGTTAAAAGAGTTAATTCAAGATGTCAATGAACCCGCTTGGCCGAGACGCCAGCAGCGAGCTCAGCCAATGATCCGGCGGTGGGATTATCTGGATGAGCTGTTTGCCGAATCCGTTTAGTCTCCACTGCTTCCGGATACTTCCAGGCCAGACGCTTTGTCTGGCCTTTTTTGTTGCTTGCCAAAAATAACATTTTCTGCATTTTACAAAATAAAAATATACTTATTATGCATTAGTATGTATATACATTTAATTTAGTTGCAATATTTCAGCGTCTGGAAGTGCCGCATATGTCTATATATGTAAGCTTTTGTCCTCATAAAGTTTAAAAAGTTAACAAAAATAATCCTTTGTAAATGAATATATTAGCTGAATTAATGTAAGTTTTAAATATTTTATAAGCCTTAAAATACAGTATTTGTTTTTTCGCCATTACTTTAGATGCAAAATGTGTATATTTTATTTCATATAACTTAAATTTCACTATTTAAAACCTGTTTACGTATGTACAACCGTGCCAAAAAATCGGTGTTACGGGCAGCAATGGCGCTGTGCCTGTTGGGTATTCATGGTGTGGTACTGGCTCAGCCAGGAGCCGGCAACGGCGCAGGTGCACTGAGCACCACGGCCACGACAATTCGGAGTTACGCCACCTCGGCACAAACGATTGTGTTGGCATTAGGGGTTGTCATTGGTCTGGTGGGAGCGGTCCGGGTATACAGCAAGTTTCACAATGGCGATCCGGATACGATGAAAGCGGTGATGAGCTGGTTTGGGGCTGCGCTGTTTCTGGTCGCGGTGGGTACCATCCTGACAAGCTTCTTCGGCTAATGCTTGAAATCAACAAAGGCATCGGCAAGCCCGTAGAGTTCCGGGGACTGAAAGGTACGTACCTGTACCTGGCCGCCGGCATTGTCATTGGCAGCCTGCTATTGGCTCTGGTGCTCTACGGGTTTTTGGGCCTCAACACCTACCTGGTCACGTTCATCGTCCTGAGCTGCATCCTGGGTGGGGTCTGGTACTGCATGCGGCTGTCCGCCAAGTACGGTGTATCGGGCTTGCTGAAACTGGAGGCAACCCGCAATCAACCCAAGGCAATCGTGATATCATCTGCCCAACCATTCGCCAAGCTCCGTGAAACTAAACGCCAGAAGTCTCGAAACGGCGCTGCCTTTGCTGGCCGTCGAGAATAATTGCATCGTCTCTAAAATGGCCGACATTACCGTCGGCTTTCGGTTGCACCTGCCGGAAATCTTTACCCAGTCGGCCGAGGATTACCGCCAGCTGCATGCTGCACTGGTTAAAGCCATCAAGCTGTTGCCGGTGGGAACCATCATTCACAAGCAGGATTGGTTCACCGAAGAAAAGTATCAGGCCACCCACGATCTGGGCGAAGATAGTTTTCTGACGCAGGCCTTTCAGCGCCATTTTGTCGAACGGCCGTACCTCAACCACTTCTGCTACCTGTTCATCAGCAAACTTCCTAAGTCCCGCCAAAAACAGAAAAGTAACCTGCACAGCCTGACGCGCCGGCGACTGGTTCCCCGGGAGCAAATCAGTCCCCGTGAGCTGCAACCTTTTTTTGATACAATCAGCCAGTTCGAACGGATATTGCTCGATGGAGGCATCAGGGCCGACCGGTTGACAGATGAAGAGCTGGTGAGTGGGAAAGGGGATAAAGGTATTATTCCGAATTATTTCCGGCTCCAGCCCGACGGCCGTAAGAAGGTCATTCTGGAAGATTGGGATATTGACGGACGCGTCCGGATTGGCTCAAAAGATGTGCTGTGCTTTACGCTGTCTGACGCTGATACGTTGCCTCAGGTGGTGGATGTGATGGCCGGCTACGGGCCGCTGTCTTCGGATAGCACGCAGTTCGCTGTAGGGAATGTGTTGCCGGTAGGACTCATGCTCCCCTGTAATCATGTGTACAATCAGTACATCTGCCTGGATGATGCCCAAACCGCTCTGAGGGAATTCGAACAGACAGCCCGCAACCTTAATTCGCTGTCGCAATTCTCTTCGGAGAATGGCATTAACCGGGACTGGACTACACGCTACATCCAGGAAGCCATTCAGCAGCAGCGGACTGTTTGCCGCGCTCATTTCAACGTCATGGTCTGGACCGAAAAGCCCGAACAACTGGATTTTCTCCGGGCCCGGACTTCCTCGGCGATCGCGCAGCTGGACTGTTTGCCCAAACAGAACACGATGGATGCGGCCCGGTTGCTGTGGGCCGGCATACCCGGTAACGCCGGCGACCTGCCGTTCGACGAAACCTTCTACACCTTTGCCGAGCAGGCCGTCTGTTTCTTCAACCTGGAGTCAGTCTACCAATCGTCAATGTCGCCCTTTGGCATCCGGCTCTGCGACCGGCATGGCAAACCCGTTTGGGTGGATCTTTCTGATGAGCCAATGGAAAAAGGCTGGGTGACCAACCGCAATAAGTTTGTGATTGGTCCGTCCGGATCCGGCAAGTCGTTTTTCATGAACCACCTAGTACGGCAATATTACGAGCAGGACACGCATATTCTGCTAGTCGATGTGGGGCACAGTTACCGGGGACTTTGTGACCTGGTGCAGCGAAAGACCCGCGGCAAAGACGGCATCTACCTGACCTACGAGGAGAATAAGCCGATCACCTTTAACCCCTTCTACGTCGAGGATGGTATCTACACCATCGATAAGATTACCTCCATCAATACGCTGCTACTGACACTCTGGAAAAAGGAAACTGAAAGCTTCTCCCGAACCGAAGAGGTAGCCTTGGGTGATGCGGTGGAGGAGTTTATCAAACGCGTACGGAAGGGCCTGGCTGAGGCCTCGTTCAATGGCTTTTATGAGTACTGCAACGCCGAAGATGGATTTCGGGCCTATCTGACTGAAAAGAAGTACGAAGCCCGGTATTTCGACATTGATCAGTTTATCATCACCATGCAGCCTTTCTACAAAGGCGGCAAGTATGATTACCTGCTGAACTCGACGATGAACGTCGACCTGCTGGGCAAGCGGTTTGTCGTCTTTGAGCTGGACAACATCAAGGATCACCCGATTCTGTTTCCGGTGGTGACGCTGATCATCATGGAGACCTTTGTGTCGAAAATGCGCCGGCTGAAAGGAATCCGCAAAATGATGGTCATTGAGGAGGCCTGGAAAGCCATCGCCAAAGATTCCATGGCAGACTATATCAAGTACCTCTTCAAAACCGTCCGCAAGCATTTCGGCGAAGCGCTGGTGGTCACCCAGGAGATTGACGACATCGTAAACAACACCATCGTCAAGGACGCCATCATTAACAACTCCGACTGTAAGATTCTGCTGGACCAGTCGAAGTATCAGCACCGGTTTGAGGAAGTGCGTCAGCTACTGGGCCTCTCCGACAAACAGAAGCAACTGATCCTGTCCGTGAACCGGGATCTGGATCCGCGCCGGAAGTATAAAGAGGTGTTCATCGCCCTGGGCTCCCGGGCTAAAGTGTACGCCACTGAGGTGAGCCTGGAAGAATATGCCGCCTATACCACTGAAGAAAAAGAGAAGGTGGAAGTGCAGCAGCGGACGATCGCCAACGGCGGAGACATTCAGGTGGGCATCGTTGACTTTGCCGACGCCCGTCGGATGAAAGCTGCGCAAACGGTCTAAGACGAACAATAAACCTTTTCATGATATGATTTTACTGCAACAGCCGGGTGCCGGCACCTACGTCGATTATGGCTTCTACCAGAAGTTTGAGTCGATGGAAGCGGCCATCAAAACCGCGTTTACGGAAGTGCTTCAGGGCATGGGGAACCTGGGCGATGTAGCCTCGGCCATTGCCGCCATCGCGGCAACCTTCTACATCGGATTTCGCATTCTTGGCCATTTCGCCCGGGCCGAAACCATTGATGTCTATCCATTGCTCCGGCCGTTCGCCATCGGCTTTATCGTGCTCAACTTTACCATGGTAACTGACTTCCTGGGCGCACTTATCCGGCCGGTAGAGGTGGCAACCCAGAACATGGTCGACATTCAGGTGACGCGCATTCAGCAACTGGAGCAGATGCGTCAACAAAAAATTCAGGAGCGCATGGCGCAACTCGACGCCGAAATGGGGGAGGAGCTGAGTAACTGGTCGATTGGTCAGTATCTGACGCTGGTTGTCGAAAAGCAGCGGCTGTATATCCGAGAAGGCTTCGACCTGTTTCTGAAGAATATCTTCTACGCCTTGTTTCTGGCGGCTCGCCTGGTGATCATGACCGTGAGGTCCTTCTTTCTGATTGTGCTCACCATCATCGGACCGCTGGCCTTCGCCATTGCCATCTTTACCGGTTTTCAGGATAGTCACCTGATGTGGATTGCCCGATTCGTGCAGATTTCGCTCTGGCTGCCCATGGCCAATATCCTGGGTACCATCGTGTCTTACCTGCAGGGTAAGGTTATTACGCTTCAGTATCTGGAAATTACCAATAACGTGCCGGATGAGGCTCAGAGTGGACCGCTGATCTACATTGTCTTCATGATCGTAGCCACGCTGAGCTACTTCACCATTCCGACCATTGCGTCCTACATCATCTCTTCATCAGGCGTTGCCGGTGCGCTGCAGCGGATAACGAGTCTGTCGACGGCGATGGTAGCCGGCTCCATGGGGACCGCTACGAGTCCAATGGCCCGCAATGCAGTCAACGGTGTCATGCACGGCGCGGGTCAGGTAGCCGGCGGTGTCGGCTCGGCCGCGATGATGGGGGCAGGCTTGGCCTATGCAGCAGGCTCGGCTGCGGCTAAAACGGCCGCTAACTACGGCTCCTTCTATGGGCAGGCCGCCAAACAGGAATTCAACAACATGCGAAACATTACCAAAACGTCTGATTAGTTATGGCCTCTAACGATCAAACCTTTTTCAAGTCGCTGCGGAATCTGGAAACCTCCTATCGTAACATCCGGATTCTGGCCTTTACCAGTGTCGCGCTGTTCTTTCTGATCACCGTGTCCAGCCTGGTGTTTGCCTACCGGGTAAAGACGGATTCGGAAAGTCGCATTTATGTGGTCGAGCAGGGGAAAAGCTTAATTGCAGCCCTACGAAATGATGTCCGGGAAAACCGGCCGGTAGAAGCGCGTGACCACGTTCGGCGGTTTCATGAGTTGTTCTTTACGCTGGACCCCGATGCACACGCTATCGAGGAGCATATCCGGGAAGCCTTGCCCTACGCCGATGAGAGTGTCAGCCGGCTGTACCTGGATACCAAGGAGAAAGGCTACTACAATCAGCTCATTCAGGCTGCGGCCTCGCAGGAGATTCAGGTTGACAGCATCCAGATCGACCTGAATCAATATCCCTACCAGTTCCGCACCTTCTGCCGTCAGCAGATTATCCGCCTGACCAATATCACCGTACGCCGGCTGGTAACCACCGGGTACCTACGCAACGTCAGCCGTTCGATGGAGAATCCCCACGGCTTTCTGATTGAGAAGTTTGCGGTATTGGATAACACGGATCTGGAAGAACGCATGCGCCATTGAAATGGATCCTGACTCCAATTGTACGTCTGGGCGAGTACCTGATGAGCCTCTCTGACCGCACCCGGCTCAGACTGGCCATTCTCGCTTTGCTAGTCCTTGGTGGGGGAGGGGTCTATAAGCTCACCCGATCAATTCAGCGCCTGCAGGAGCCCCTGCCGAAAGCGACACCCGAGCAACTGATCAAGCCAATGGAAAGCCTCTTCCGGCAAACTACAGAATCGATGCTGCAGCAACAGGCATCCCGTCAGGCAACCATTCACCAACTGGATAGTCTCAAAGCGACTTACTCCAGCCAAACCCCGACAAAGCCATGAATACAGCCCTTTCGGCAACGCATACAGAAGTTGCTTTTTTCCGGGAGCGCAAAGCGATGCTGATGTACCCGGTTATTATCGTCCCTTTTCTGACGGCCCTGTTCTGGATTCTGGGCGGAGGCAAGGGCGAACGTTACCTGGCCGAAGAGGCTGCGGCCGACAGGCCCGGAGCCGGCGGATTCAACGCCAGCGTGCCCCAGGCCAAAAACAGCGTTATTCGGACGCGGTCGGTGGAAACACCCGGCTACGGTTCCGCTCAGGGTGGGCAGGTTCTGTCCAGCTTCACCCATACCCGTCAGGATTCCATAGCACAGGGACTCAAGGCGATTCCGGCCAGCAGTCCCGCGACTGTTGAACGGCATGCCTCCAGCCTGGCCGCACCTCAACCTGCGACTCCTTCACCGGTAGCCCAGCCCACTCCAGTGATCACGCCGGCGGCTCGTCCGGCGCAACGGGCACCCCAGGTCAATCAGGCGGCAATGGCAGCGACCTCCGGAGGAAACCGATCCGGAAAAAGCTACTACTACCGCCCCCCTCAGCAAAGCGCAGCGACATCCGAAAACTATTCCGCAACTCAGGCTCCTCAGTATGTCGTCGAGGAGATTCATCCTACTCTGCCATCTCCGGCAGACGGAGGCCAGCAGTCTGAGCAATCGGCTACGAATACGGTTCGGCTCAGTGATAAGCTGGCCACGAGCCGGCTGTCGGATGAGGCAGACAACGAGAGTCCGTTCTACACGGCTCCTACCGGTGGCAATCGCCCCCAGCCAACCCGCGCGGTGCTGAATCCAGGCGAGCATTCCCGCCGGCACATCGCCTGGATGATACCGGTTGTAGTACACGAAGACCAGGCCATCCGGGAAGGCCAGCAGGTCAAACTCCGGCTGTTGAAGGAAGTGACCGTCGAAGGTGTAACGGTACCGGCCAATTCTATTCTGTACGCCGTTGGCCGACTGGCCGAGGATCGGCTGATCCTGACCGTGCGCAGCCTGCAGTTGGGTGGCCAGTTGATTCCGCTGGATCTGGATGTGTATGATACCGACGGTTCACCAGGGGTGAATGTGCCCGGTCTGTCGCGTCAGGTGGGCGGCCAGATTCAATCTTCCGCTATTCAGGGCGTCAACCTGCCCGGCGTAGGCGCGTTGGCTAATTCTGTACTCAATTCGGCCCGTATGAATGCCTCCAACGCTGTTCGGCAGCCGATGATCCGGCTGCGGGGCGGCTATAATCTTTACCTGAAAGCACAATGAAAACTACAGTACTGTTTCCGTTCCTGCTGAGCCTATGCCTGGGAGAAGTGTATGCGCAGGTCAACTATGTGCAGCCGGGCGTCGGTACGCCGGGCGTCGCCACGCCGGGTCGGTACGCCGATGCGGTCGTCACACCAGTTGGTGTATCGACCTACAGCCAGCCCATAGACCCGGCAACCTTCCGCACATCGTATGCCATCCACGTGAGCGACACGAAAACCACGCATTTAATCTTTCCTCACGAAATCAAATATGCCGACTTGGGCAGTAAGGATATCTACGGAGAAGCTGTCGAAAAGGCCGGCAACGTGTTTCGGATCAAATCCATGAACCGGAGTTTTCTGGGTACCAGCCTAACGGTGATCACCGCCGATGGTAAACTCTATAGCTTCCGGGTGCAGTACGATCAGGATCCGTTGGTGCTGACGTATGACCTGAGTCGGCTAAGCCAAACGCCCGAGGTGCCCAAATCCGCGAAAGTGGCTTCCGGATCAGTTGCCAAACTAGCCGATAAGCTAAATACCCTGGGCACGCAGGCCCTGGAGTCACGCCGGCGTATCAGGCATGTGGGCTACCAGACGCAGGGGATGAAGCTGTATTTAAAAAATATCCTCTATACGGAGGATGTGATGTTTCTGGTATTGGGCCTGGACAATGACTCCAAATTGGACTACAACCCCGATTTCATGCGGTTATACGTGGCGCAGTTGAAGCGGGCGGGCGAGTCGTCAGCCTCACAGGAAGTCATCGTCGAGCCGATCAAGATCTTCGATGATGGTCAGCCTACGATACCTCATCGCAAGACGGTAACGCGCGTATTAGCCATAAACCGGATGACCCTGGAAAAAGACCGGCGGCTGATGGTGCAGGTCAACGAAAAGGAGGGGGCTCGACTGCTGACGCTGCCCATTGGTCCCGAAGAACTAGCCTCCGCCAAACCCCTATGAGAAACTTAGCCATCAGTCTGCTCTTACTTGGCCTGTTGGGGCTGGTTTCCCTGCCTGTGAGCGCACAACTCCACCAGGCAGGGCAATCTGCGGTAGAACTGTCAGGCGGTTTCCTGGATGGATTCAGAAAACCCGCTCAGGATAACTTCGGGTACTTCGCCGGGATCGCCTATAGCCAGTACCGTTCGCGGTATACCTACTGGAAAGCCGGGGCGCACCTCAACGCTAAACAGTATGCCTACGACATCAGCCGGGTACCCCTTCACCAGTACCTGGGCGAAGGGGAGATCTATACCCGGATAGTTGGGCGAGTCAGTCGGAGTGTGGTGGTTAACGCAGGCCTCGGCGTAGCGGGTGGCTATGAACAGATCAATGGTGGCCAGCCGTCGATTGATGGTGCTCGGATTATTAACCGCTCCAGTTGGGTGGCCGGGCCAACCGTAGCATTAGAGGGCGAGTTCCTGGCAAACGACCGGCTAATCCTGCTGGCCAGAGCCAAGGAATATTACCTGTTCCGGTCTAATGTGGTGCGTACCCGTTTCAATCTGGGTATTGGTGTCAAGTTTATTCTTCCAACCTCTACTGACGAATGAAATCGCTTTTCACTGCCTTATTGCTGCTGGTGCTGGCCACGGCCTGTCAGCAGGAAAACCTCAGCATCGAAGCACCTTACCGGGTTAAGATCAATGCCTATACGAGCAACTATATCATGCAGAGCCGGCAGGCACAACGGATCATACTCGACCTCAAAACCGATTCGTACTACCGGCAAACGGGCTACCAACTGGTGTATTACCAACAGGCAGGGCTTGGTCGCCTGTACCGGGACTCTGTGGCCATTCGACAGCGCGTACCGGTAGCCTTGCCGCTGGGTCAGTCCGAATGGTTGTTTACCCCTGAATCAACGGGGGTATGTCAGATCATTCTGATTGCGCAGCAGGAGCGGGGCTATACCCGCCCGGATACTGTGAGGCTAAACTTTCAAATTGTTCCATAATCCCTATTCCTGTATTGTTTATGAAACTATTTTGTATTCTCTTTCTCATACTGGTAGCGCTGTCTACCTCTACCATAATGGCACAGGATGGTGGGGGCACCGTTATTAACCTGAAGGGCGATTCCAACACCGAACAGGCCGCCAAACTTGAACTGATTCGGGTGCTGCAGGAGCGGCTCAACAAACTGACGGTAAGTCAGCTTAACGCCCGGATCATTGTGTCGAAAGGTGTGGTAAATTATTACAAAGTCGGTGAAATTATCCAGATGCAGCAATCCATCTATGCCTATCGCTCCAAATACGTGGGCATGGCTCAGAAGGTTGAGAACGGCAATTCGGGTTTTTCGGCCCATGCCGGCAACGGGTTCACGTATAAATACATTGTGCAGCTTAACACGGCGCTGGATAAGGCAAAGTCAATTGGGGATCAGTTGGCCGTAGTGCTTAAATCTGGCCAGCCTATTTTGTTGCCACCCCTTCCGACGTTCAGTATAACGGGTGGCAGCGGTGGCAATGAAGCCAAAGAGATTACGGATCGAATACAGGCGACATTATCAGCCGCCGGCGTCAATTCACAGGAGGACTGGGATAAACTATCGCAGGCCGATCGTGACGCCCTTAGCCAAAAGATTGAGGAACTCAATAAACAGTTCTTCGAAGGCTTGAAGAAGGCAACAGCCGAAGGCAATAAGCAGGTCGTGTCCATTGTCGGTAATGTGGTGGGTTCGCTGTTTGGGGTACCCAACGCCGGCTCGATGCTGGTGGGCCTGGCCACCGGTAACGTGAATGCGCTGGCAGGCCTGGTGGGCAGCATCGTCGATAACTTTCAATTACCCGTTGATTACTACGATTCCAATACGCTGAAGCTGACGGATTCGGAGCGGTTAAATATTATTGACGAGCTGCACGTACGGATGTCGGAGCTCTACCAGCAGGTCAGTGCATTGGGCGCGAACCTAAGCTCGGAAACCAATAAGCGATATAACGAATTAAGCCAGCCGCGAAACGAAGCGATTCTCTACGGGCCGAAGAAATAAGTGTCATTCTCGCTTTTTAAATACGTTTATAGGGCCTGTAGCTGGAAAAGGCGGTTATGTGTAGGGAAAATTGCGGAAATCGTATTAAACTTTCCAAAACGCGTACGTGAATACTATGAAAAGCATCAGGAAAGGAGCGTTGTGGGTTGTGCTAGTAGCCAGCTTCTGGGCTTGTAATAAAGGGAAAGATCCGGAGCCGGCACTGCCCTCATATCTGAGGGTGCCGGCGTCACTGGATAGCTACGCCGGATCGGGCTTGGTCACCGTGGAGGGGAGTGGACTAAGCCTGCGAGCTGAAGGTCCTGAGCAGCTTAATGCTTCGACGAAAACCTATTCAGGCGTATTAGGTGATATAAGCCAGGACGATATCTATGTTAATTTTACAGTTGGTCAGCCGCGGCCGTACAAGGAGCGCACATCGGTACCAAATCAGTACTGGGCGTACGGATCACTCCGGATTATGAACACCCTGACGCCGGGAACTTACCGAATGGGCATCCAGGAATCACCCGGACCCAGAGGTGAGATTGCTGATCTGACAATGAACCTACCCGGCCCCCAGGTGTATGTGACCAATTCGGGTAGTTTGACGGTTACCGAATCTACCGTCATTAAAACTGAGGGCAGCAGTACGCTCCGACGGGTGAAGGGTACGTTTCAAGCAGTCATGTACGCCGACGGCATGGGCATCCCGACTTCAGGTCGCAACCCCAACCTGAGCGGGACGTTTGATGTACTGCTTCTGGCTAATAACTGACGCCAATGTTCCAATGGTGCCGGAGCAGTATCGCTCCAACGTGTACCTCCAGCTCATGAAAATTAAGGAGCCATGTTCGTACCCATTGGAGCAAAAGCCCAGCACTACGCGGGGAGACCGCCGACCTAGCCATTAGTTAGCATCTACTCACGAAGGCTGCTAGCCTCACCATTCATGAAATGACAATAATGAAGCAGGGAGTATCTTTAGCTGATAGAAATATTGTTTTGTATACCTCTTTTTACGGTAAAATACGTCTGCTGTTCATGACCCAAGCACACAAACACGGAACCGGCACGGAGATAACCCTCGGGCAACAAAAAAGCTGGTACTGCTGCCGGCTTTTTTGAGTGTATAGACCTGTTCGTTTATCTGGAGAGTGCAATTAAGCTCTCTTCTAAGGTCTTTAATTTTTGCTTCCGCGTTGGCGAGTTTCTGCCGTTCACGCTCCACCTGTAAAATTAACAGACGAGAAGTTTAACATGATAGATGCACCCAGCCTTTTAACTTACGCTTTAGATCAACATTTCGGATGTCTCATTTATTGCTATTGATTACTACAAAGTTAAGAAGTGTTACTATTTGAAGGAATCTTTGCCCAACTAGTTAAAGGCCAAGGTATTTAAGATATATACCCTAAGAATACCGAGGGAAGTAGTGTCTGGTCGATTTTCTAAAACCATCTGGACTAGTTATTTATCTTTAAGTAAAAGTTGTGTAATTGAGATGAAACAGGTCTACCAAACTAACAGGTTGCTTACGGTCGAGGTTCCTTCTCTCCTTTACCGTCTTTAGAAAGTATAAGCGAGTTGTGCCTGAAAGCTGGCCAGATAACTCACCTGATTACCCATAGTTATGAACTGGTTGAATTTATCATTGCTCAGTTGGTAGCTAAACATAGGTTGCGCTACTATTGTCCAATAATCGTTTATTCGGCAGGAAGCACCTATGCCGATTACAGCATAGAATCGGTTTGGCTTGAGGGTATACACATCATCAAGATCATAAACCTTTCTTTTTCCATCCATCCATTGAATGATTGAAGCATCCTGATGTTTAGCAAACATAACACCGGTTGTCCAGTAGGTAGATAAGCGTTTAGAAGAAGGCCGAAAATTAATATATAAGGGTATTTGGAGATAATCGAATTTATTGAAATTCCTTGATCTTTTAAAGAGGGACAGTTCTTCTGAATCAGTATTACGAATCAGGCTCATATAACTTAAACCGGATGAAAGGGACCATTTAGAAGAAAGTTGGTAATGACCAGCTATTCCAACGAAAGAACCATATTTGGGATGATAGGTGTTTCCGGGTTCTCTGTAAGAAATGTATTGCAGTAAAGAGCCTGCCGTAGGAGCTACGGACCACCGGCTTTGGGCTTGCGCCTGAATCAGAAATGAAAGCAGTAAGGAAACAAATAGGAGAATAACTGTGAAGGATTTTAAGGTTTTCATACCGGGTGTATTTTGAAAGTTTTTATTGGTTAGCATAGTCGAGAGTCTTCCGAACACCAAACGCCAACTCATCATCAATACTATCTAAATATTATTTTCTGATAAGCAGGTATAGATTAGACCTGCTTATCAGAATCGGTACCCAAGGTTGATACCCACTGAGTAGATCAATTCTTTACGAACCGCTCCCCAAGGTATTCGATACGACTGATAAGTAGCTTTTATACCAATAAGCCAGCGAGTAGACAGGTTAAATTCAGCCTCTGCGACAACGCTATAACCAATTGTCAGATAATTGTTTGGACGAGTGTAAATAATAGGCGAAAGAACATAAGGAAATAATCCCTGTTTTATATTAAGATCGTCATAGTTTCTAAAAACGATATAACCCTCTGATCTGGAGTCTGAGAAAAACCGTAGCGATGGACCTCCTCCAAAGCGGAGTTTACTTCCACCAGCCCGAATGGGGGAGAAAAATACATTAGCGTCCATGGCTATAGTCGCAACCGTAGAGCGAACATAGCCAAAGGCGATTTTTCCGGTAGCGAAGCCCACCTGCATAGAAGGCGACAAGGTAAATGAATCGTTGAGACGACGATTGTACTCATTATAATAGCTGATGCCCTTAAAGTTATCATTTCTAAAATGCATGTAGCTCAGGCCAACATTTACACTGTTTCGAGTTGTTGTTTGTGCGGTGACATTTTGAAATAGTAAAACAAAAAAAGGATAGAACAGGAGCACTCGAATTATATTCATCATTTTAGTTAATCTGGTAATTAGTTTAATTAAAGGGTATTCGCTTAGCCCAATAGACCCAATAAGGGCCGCACAGTGACCCTTATTGGATTGTATCGCCGCACTAGAACCCTGAACGTCGAAAATATTTCGTTCACGCAAGTATACATATTTTCATTGATTATACTCCGATTATAAAATCTTCCCAAACCTTTTAAGGTTGAAAAGTTAAAAATCAGGTGTTCGTATGGCTCCTTTATGCTATCATTCCAGAATGACGAGGAATAAGCCTTCCTACTCGATTGATTATAAAGTCATATTTACCTGATTTCCTGTAATCTTCAATAGTTTGTTAGCTAATGAACCTGTATATCCTCTTTAGGAAACTATTTCCTACTCATCGGACAATTATCTGTTGTTTAGTTAATTTATGGCCGATTTGCACATGCAAAAAGTAGGTTCCTTTTTTTACGTCCTTTAAATCAAAGGTAACTAACTTTGAACTTTTAAAATATTTATTTCTCTTTGCTTCATCTATATTAAAAGCTTTAATTGGTATGCCTTTATCGTCATATATGATTAAACTCTGCAATAAGTCCTCTCCAATTTCATTATAATCAAAATCAATATTGAGTTGATCATCTGTTGGGTTGGGATAAGCCATACTATAACCCAAGTATTCACTATTTTGTAAATAAAAGGTAAAGCTTTCACCCGTTCCGTATTGATTGGATGCATCTACTCTCACTCTCATAAAATTATTTGTGTACGCGTTACAACTGTTGAAGTTAGGAGAAATATTACCGGACCCTCCATCTATCATCCAGTTATATGAGGTAGCTGTATAATCTGAAGCCACTTGTAAAAAAGCAGAACTGTTAATATAATTTGGGTACTGAGGAGAACTATAATTAACTTGTTTAGTAGTCAGATAAGGAGGGCCTATCACAATTGTTTTTTCCCTTCCACTGCCACATTGATTACTGCTAGCTCTGACGGTTAATAAACCGCCCCAGGCTTGTGTGCTTAAATTTACACTTGTACTTACACCAGAAATATAATTAGATCCGTTAATTTTTAAGGCACCAGTGCTTTGCCAAATAATATTGTCATAATTACCCATCACATTAACAGACGCTGATCCAGTCTGGTTTGACCCATATAGTTGAGGTATAGAAGAGAAGTCTACCTCTGGCCCAAACCTAACATGAAGTGTAATATATTGGTATCCTGTGCCGACGTGGATATCATTATATTTAAAAGTAATATCTCCACCAACGCCAGGATTTACAGTGCAGCGCACTTTGTATACCCCTACATAACCAGGTACCTGCATTGTAGACAAAAACATGTTTGTAGTATTATTGGTGAAGCTGTCTATTCTTAAATAAGGATAATAAGTTTCATATTGTTGGTTAGCATTATTATATAAAACAACTTCTGCATCAAAATTAAACGATTGGCATGGAAGATAAACATAATCACCATTCCCATAATCACCGTTATAGAACCGAATTTTTATAACGTGATTCCCTAGTGAAATAAAGTTAGTTAAACTAAGGAAGATAAATAGAATAATTGCAGGTGTTTTTTGTGTTATCATAGTCGTTTTACGTTTTAAAGTGAAAAGTGAAGAAGCACGATATTTTAAAAAATATTAGGTGCATATTACCTCAGTTTATAGGTCTTGATTTAACTATTTTTATATAAATTAAACTTATTGAGAATTGCGTTTGTGCTTGAATATTGTTACACATGTTTAATTACTACAGATAGAACAAAGCCATTTATATTCTATCTGTATGTAAGATAAATCGCAAAAAGTTAAGATCGAAATCTCAAATGAGGTTTAATAAAGTTTAACAGTAAAGTCTATCTACATTCACTTAATATTTAAGAGCATGTTTGAAAACGACATAACATTTTGTGAATGTTAAAGATATATTTGAGGCTTTAGAAGAAGAGCAATTGCAAGCATAATCTTTGCTCAACGGCCTATCCCAGTGGTCCTCCGCCGCAGTTCATCTAAGCAAAAGTTCATTCTACTTTCTACGGTTTTTACTGATACAAAAATACTAGTTATTATTTTATGAAAATTTGTTCTTTATATGTCGATTGCCCAATTCTTATATGTAGAAAATAAGTTCCCTTTATTAAATCTTTTACATCAAATTTGACGGACTTTGTTCCGTTAAAATACTTTTGCTCTTTAGCTTTAGTTACGTTAAAGTTTTTGACTGGTACATTACTCCCATCGTATAAAGTAGCTTCCTCTAAAAACTGACCTGCTAGCACTTGGTCAGAAAACTCAACAGTAAGTTCTTCGTTTGCGGGATTGGGATATGCTAGATAACCTGAACTACTACTAATATAAAATGTAAAACTATCTCCTAATCCACACCCATTACTAACCTGAGCAAATACTTGTGCAAAGTCATACGCGTAAACCTGACAACTAAAGCTACTTGGGTAGAGGCTACCATTCCCATTCAATATACTCCACGAACACGAGGTGGCCTGTGGAGTATCTGCCGTAAAAACATAGACTTGTGCCGGATTACCTACATAGTTTGGGTATTGAGGAGGGCCTCCATTTACAGTTGCTGAGGTTATTACTGGTACACCAATTTGTCTTTCGTTCCAAGCACTTGCATTACCACATTGATCTACCGTACGTACTCTAACAGTGCCTCTATTAGAGGTAAGCGAGACATTAACTGAAGCTACTCCATAAACAGAAGTACTACCATTTACTAATGCTCCATTTAACCCTTCCCAATGATAGTAGGATCCTGACCAGAGTGGAGCAGAAGCTGAGAAAGTATTGGAGTTACCATTGGGGTAGTTTTGCAGTTTCGTACAAAATCCGTCACTTGGCCTTGTCTTCCTCCACCGGCCGATATGATAAGTAGCGATACACGGTCGCTCGGCTAATCCCCAAAAG